>PUOI01000063.1 GCA_003552765.1 Candidatus Hydrogenedentota bacterium
ACGATCGTGTTCGTCGAGGTGAAGACCCGCCAAGCCGGGGACGCCGTGCCACCTGAGGACAATGTCGGGCCGGCCAAGCAGAATCACATCCGCCGCGCCGCCCGCTACTACCACGCACAGTACGGAGCCCCCCACGCGTATTACCGCTTCGATGTAGTCTCGGTCACCGTGGAGCCCCGTAAGAAGCCCGCCGTGCGTCTTTTCCGCGGCGCCTTCCCTGACGCATAAGCTGCCCGCCGCGCGGTCTGTCCGGCTTTCTGTCATCCACACGTCAGCCGTCGAGATAGTGGACGTCCACGTAATACGCGCCCCGCACCGCCTCGCCGTCTTCAATGAGCCAGGTCTGGAGGGTGGTGTCGCCCTCGGGCAGTTCGACCTCGAACCGGACCTCCGTGGCCCCCGGCTCGACCTCGGCGGTGATGTCGTGCTCGCCCACCTTCAACCGGGCCTCCTCCGCTTCGAGCGGATATTCGGCCACGGCGGGCCGTTCGCGCAACACGAACGCGTAGCGCCCTTCCCGCACGGCGCGCAACGCCCACGGCCCGCTGCTCTCCATCCGGTTGCGAACGCTGTTCTGGTGCCACGGAATGTTCTGTGTGCCTTCCAGCAGCCAGTCGTGAGAGGATAGCGCCACGGGGTTCTCGTGCTCCGAGCCCACGTACAGGCGCGTGGATTCATCGAACCGCTCCGAAATATCTTCCCACCATTGCTCGTAGGCTTCGCGCAGACGCTCGGCCACTTCGGGGTGCTCGTCAATGATGTTGTCCTGCTGGCCGCGATCCGCCTGGATGTCATAGAGTTCGTCGCCATCCACAAGACGCCACCGATCCGTCATCACTGTCCAGTTCCTGCCCTTGATGGGGTCCAGGACGCGCTGGTTGTGCAGGCACAAGGTGCGATCGGGCCAGTCCTCGCCTTCGCCCTTCAACAGGGGTACGAGCGAATCTCCGTCAAAGGCGACGTCCTCCGGCGCGGACAGGCCGCACAACTCGAGCAGCGTGGGCATGAGGTCGATGTTCGCGGCAAGCCGGGTAATGTCTCGTCCGCCTTCGATGCCGCCGTTGGGGTAGCGGATAAAGCATGGAACCCGGTGGCCGCCGTCGTAGTGCGACCCCTTGGTTCCGCGAAGACCGGCATTGTACTGTTCCGCCCAATCCTCCGGGGGATCGTCCCCCCAGGCGCCCGCCGGCATGGTGGTGCCATCGTCGGTCATGAAGACCACGATGGTGTTATCCGCGAGCCCCCAGCGGTCCAGGCGATCCAGCAACACGCCGAGGTTGTCGTCCAAGTTCGAAATCATGCCCCAGAACCGCTTCAGCCTGTCCGGCGCGTCCACGTCCCCGTAGCGATCGGCGTAGCGCTGGGGTACGTTGGAATGGGTCTGATGCGCCGCGTTGGTGGGCAGATACACGAAGAACGGCTCATCCCGGTGTTGCTCAATGAAGCGGAGCGCCTCGTTGAAAAAGACGTCCGTGCAGTAGCCCTGGAAGGGTTTCCATTCCCCGTTCTTATGGTAGTGATCCTCGAAGTAGTTGTTGCCCCAATAATCCGGCGCCTGGCCTACGCCGCCGCCCCAATGGACCACGCTATGCTCGAACCCGCGAAAGCGCGGCGCGTAGGGATACGTATCGCCCAAGTGCCACTTGCCGAAGATGGCCGTGCGGTAGCCCGCATCATGAAACACATCGGCGATCGTGACCTCATCCTCGCGCAACATATACCGCCCCATGACCGTGTGCCACACGCCCACGCGGCTGGAGTAGCGTCCCGTCATCAGCCCCGCGCGCGTCGGTGAACACGTCGGGTCGATGGCGTGAAACTGTTCGAGCCGGACGCTCTCCTCGCGGAGCCCATCCATCACCGGTGTCATGAGATGCGGATGACCGTGGGCGCCGATGTCGCCGTAGCCCTGATCATCCGTCATGATGAGGAGCACGTTAGGCGGCCCGTCGTGCCCCGCCCCGTCGGCCCGCGCAAACCGGCCGGGCAGCCCAGCGGCCGCCAGCCCCGCCATCGCCAAGGAACTTCCCTTCAGAAAATCGCGCCTCGTAATCATGCCGGGTTCCCTTTCTTCCCAATGTCCTCCGCTTCCCAATACTGTCCCCATGGTACTCCTGCGCGGGCCGTGAGACAAGACCCTGCGCGGCAACCCGGGGCCGCACATTCGTTCGCGTGTATGGGCGCGCATGCCTGGTCAATCCCCCAAGCGGGGCGCATATTTCCGGGCGATTCCGGCCGGCCGAAAAAAGTTGTTGACATTCGGGTTATGGGGTGGTATGATTCCTATCGGTTGGCCGATTGAGGCCGCCGTGCTTCGCGGCGATTCGCAGCCCCGAAGCGAAGGTGTTGACATTTGGTTTTCGGGCTGGTATGATTCGCGACAGTTGGCCGATGAGGCCGCCGTGCTTCGCGGCGATTCGCAGCCCCGGAACGAAGGTGTTGACATTTGGATTTCGGGCTGGTACGATACGTGACAGTTTGCTGGAGAGGCCGCCGCGTTTTGCGGGCGAAACGAGACCTCAAAACGTGGGACTTGACAACGGCGTTTTCCTCTGGTAAGCTACGTACGGTTGGCTGCGATGGCGGCCAGCGGAGGTGACCTCGCCCCAGGGCGGGCGACGGAGTTGACAACGGTCTTTCCGTTTGATAACATCTCTTTTCGGACGGCGCTTCCGGCGCGGTTCGGCAGGGCCGCGAGGCCTTGTTTTCTGCACAATCCAGAAGCGATTAACAAAGCGGTTGTGTAGTGACTTTAGGTGGTGGGCGCGGCGGCGCGCCCGGCTGCGCTAAGCTCTTTGAAAATTGAATACGATGCACACAGCCAAGATTTGTTGTCTTGTGCGAACGGCTCTCAGTGAATCGCAGCAGTGCGGTTCGCGGGGAGTTGTCTCCAAAACAAACTTAATTCCGAATCATAGCGGAATCAAGCTCGTTACATACAGAACTCCGGTTCTGTTCGATTTTTTATCGGAGAGTTTGATCCTGGCTCAGAACGAACGCTGGCGGCAGGCTTAACACATGCAAGTCGAGCGGAAAGGTCCCTTCGGGGATACTCAAGCGGCGGACGGGTGAGTAACAGGTGGATAATCTGCCTCTCGGCAGGGGATAACGGCTGGAAACGGCCGCTAATACCGTATACGGTTGTCCGATCTTCGGATTGGGCAAAGAAAGGGGCGTTTGCCCCGCCGGGAGATGAGTCCGCCCCCCATTAGCTAGTTGGTGGATTAAAGGCCCACCAAGGCGACGATGGGTAGCCGAGCTGAGAGGTTGGCCGGTCACACTGGGACTGAGACACGGCCCAGACACCTACGGGTGGCAGCAGTGTGGAATATTGGACAATGGGCGCAAGCCTGATCCAGCCATGCCGCGTGGACGACGAAGGCCTTCGGGTCGTAAAGTCCTTTTCTGAGGGAAGAAGAAGCCGTGGAGGAAATGCCGCGGTAGTGACTGTACCTCAGGAATAAGCCACGGCAAACTCCGTGCCAGCAGCCGCGGTAATACGGAGGTGGCTAGCGTTGTTCGGAATGACTGGGCGTAAAGGGGGCGCAGGCGGCCTGGTAAGTCTGGAGTGTAAGCCCGGGGCTCAACCCCGGGATTGCTTTGGATACTACTAGGCTTGAGTACGGAAGAGGAAGGCGGAATTCCAGGTGTAGCGGTGAAATGCGTAGATATCTGGAGGAACACCCGTGGCGAAAGCGGCCTTCTGGTCCGATACTGACGCTGAGGCCCGAAAGCGTGGGGAGCAAACAGGATTAGATACCCTGGTAGTCCACGCCGTAAACGTTGTGCGCTAGGTGTAGGAGGTATTCGACCCCTTCTGTGCCGCAGC
>PUOI01000616.1 GCA_003552765.1 Candidatus Hydrogenedentota bacterium
CCTCGGGGTCAAGGCCATTGCTGGGCTCATCGAGCAGAAGCAGCTTGGGATCATGGATGAGCGCCTGGGCCATCTTGAACCGCTGAAGCATGCCCGTGGAATAGGTCTCCATGCGCCGGTAGCGCTGGTCGCCGATGCCCACGAAGTTGAGCGTCTCGTGCCCGCGCTCCATGGCGTCCACCCGGCTCATGCCCGCGATCTGGCCCATGTAGGTGAGGAACGACACCCCGCTCACGGTGTGCGCCGCCGCTTCCCGCTCGGGCACGTAGCCCAGGCGGCGGCGCGCTTCCAGCGCCTTTTGCGGCATGGGCAAGCCGAACACGCGGACAGCGCCCCGCGCGGCCCGGTTGAAGCCCAGGATCGTGCGGATGAGCGTGCTCTTGCCCGCCCCGTTCGGCCCAAGCAATCCCACGCGCCCTCCGCTTACGTCGAACGACACGCCAGACAAGGCCTCGAAGGACCCATAGCGCACCGTCACGTCCTGTAGCCGCAGGATGTCCCCGCCGTCCGCCTGCTGCGTCACCTTTTGCTCCCTTTCCCGCTCTTGCCGCCACGCGCATCCCCGGCGCGGTCCGCGGCGTTTGATGTCCGCCGCATTATACACGGCAAGGGTCCCCGGCGTGAATGCATTGAATGGCTAAAACGTTATCACTAACCGCACCCGGCGCGCCCATGGGGCGGGCTCAAGTGTTGGCGGAAATGCGCCGATAGGATCCAGGCCTGAGGACGAGGCCTTGGGGCGCCTAACCTTGACCGGCGCTCATAGAGACGGTTTTCTCGCGAGCGCTGGTCAAGTTTCGGCGGACGCGTGCCGATAACTGAGAGGAAAGGCTCTCTTGCTTGGGCAAGCGGCTTGCAGAAGTGAATGAGAGACCCGGTTTGTCGCCAACGAAGATGAGCCTACTGAGCATTCCGCTCAGCAGGAAGCGATTGACCGAAAGGTTTGGCCGCTACGAGTGGACTTCTGCAAGCCGCTGAACGAACGAAAGTGATGCCGAGACTGCGCTTTGACTAGGGCCCGTATCCTGTTCTCCCGGGACAGGGCGGGAAAGGTCATGCCCCGCCATGCCGCCGCGCCCGGTTGAGCGTAGCAGAGCATTTCCTATATGGCGTGGGTAGGCGGGGCGCGCTGACTGAAATACAAGGAGGCGGCATGAGGACTTGGCCGTGCAGCGGGGCGGACACAGGCACGGGGTTCTCCGGCGCCCCCCGGCGGCGCCGGCGACAGGCACAGGGTGGGTATACTGAATGACACAGGCCAACGGCGCCACTGCTACGATTCTTGTCGTTGATGATCTCGTAGAGAACGTGCACTACCTAACCAAGGTGCTGGCCCCGAAAGGCTATGGGGTGTATTCGGCGCAGGATGGGGAAGAAGCCCTGGACGCCGTGGCCAAATACGCGCCGGACATCATCCTGCTGGACCTGGTGCTTCCCAAGATAGGCGGGCTCGAGGTGTGCCGGCGGCTGAAGGCGGATGACGCGACCTATCACATTCCCATCGTGGTCATTACCGGGGTGTCGGAACGGGAGACGAACCTGAAGGCCATCGACGCAGGGGCGGACGATTACCTCACCAAGCCGGTGGATGCGCCCATGCTCCACGCCCGGATCCGGAGCTGCTTGCGCGCGAAGTCCCTTCAGGACCAGGTCTTCGGGTACCAGCATAAGCTTGAGGAAGCCAATCACAACCTGGAGGAACGCATCCGGGAACGTACGCGTCAACTCGAGCGAACGCAGCACGTGACGGTGTTTGCCCTGGCCCGCCTAGCGGAATCGCGCGACACCGAGACGGGCGAACATCTCAGCCGCATCCGGCGGTATGTGCAGGTGTTGGCGCAGCAGCTCGCCGAGTCAGGCGAATACGGCGAGGTCATTGACGAGGCCTTCTTGCGCGAGCTTTTCCATTCGAGTCCGTTGCACGACATCGGCAAGGTGGGCATCCCGGACCAGATCCTGTTGAAGCCGGGCAAGCTTACGCACGAAGAATTCGAGATCATGAAGCTCCACGCGGTGATCGGAGGGGATACGCTGAGAGCCGCCGACATCGAGGCGGGCAAGGACTCGTTCCTCAGCATGGGGCGGGATATCGCGTATTACCACCACGAGAAATGGAACGGGAATGGGTATCCCTCGGGGTTAAGGGAGCAAGAGATCCCGCTGGCGGCCCGCATTGTGGCCCTGTGCGACACCTACGACGCCTTGACCTCCCGCAGACCGTACAAGGAAGCCTACACCCACGAATTCGCCAAGGAAATCATTGTTCCCGAGCGGGGCAAACAGTTCGAACCAGCGATTGTTGATGCGTTCCTGGCGGTTGAACACCGGTTTTACGCCATTCAACAGGCTTTGAGAGACACAGGCCACCCTTCTCGCATTGAGGAACTCGTTCAGAATCTCGCCTCGATGCGGCAATGCGTGGCGGAGTAGGCCGAAAGAACGGGGAAGATGGGCTTCCCTTGGCTTCCGGCGGTCACAACGCGTCCCGAATCTCCTCGATGCCGCCCGGCAGCGGTTTCACGCAACGAAATCCGACATAGGTCCGCTTGGCCTCAAAACGCTCGGCGAGGCGGGAACCCAACGCCGCCCCGCGCTGGAAGTTTCCCCCCCGCACAATGACCGGAACCCCAAAGGTCATCCATTCCTCGGGCGAATCTCCCTCGGCCGCAGGCAGGATTTCGTCCCGGGGGCGCGTGGGAGTCCGCGTCCATTCCGAGACATTGCCCGCCATGTCCAACACGCCGTAGGGTGTTTCGTCCATCTCAAAGAGGCCCACGGGCGCGAGTTCGCCCGTCCCTAGGTTGGCGGCCCCGTCTTCCCATTCGACGCCCCACGGGAAAGGCGCGGGCGGCCTGGTCTCGCCCATGGCGGCGCGCGCCCATTCGGCGTCGGTGGGCAACCGCTTGCCCGCCCATGCCGCGTAGGCCATGGCGTCATACATGGCGACCCCTGTCACGGGGAATTCTCCCGGCCACTGCTCGGCATTGGGCGGCGTGCGCCAGCCGGTCTCCTCGGTGAATTCGAGATAGGCCTCCGTGGTCACCTCGGTGCGATCCATGAAGAAACCCGGCAACAGCACCCCTTCGCCAGTTTCGGCGTTCAGCAAGGCCCGGCCCGGCGGAATGAACACCATCCCCGCCGGCCGCAAGGCCACGCCCAACGCATATTGAAGCCCTTCCCAGCCCAGTTGAAGGGCCTCGCCGGAATGGCCCGCTTGTCCCGCGGCTGCGGCATCGTCCCAACGGCTCTCCGCCATGGCCACATAGTGTTCGAGGCGCTCATCGCCCTCGGCGCGATCGCGGGCCACGGTGAGGGCGTCATCCACGAGTTCCCGCAACACCGTGAATCTCGGCCCAACGGCTTCGGACGTATCCGGGGCGCGTCCGGCCTGCGCCTCGGCCTCCACCATGGCCATTCTCCGGTGTTCCTCGGCCTGCCAAAGGCCCCAGCCGCCCGACGCCAGCGCGGCGATGACCAACAAGAGCCCAGCGGCGCGCCGGGCCCAGACGCCAGCGCCCTGGAAGGCGCCGCCCACCCCCCAAGCCGAGGGGTGATAGCGGTTTCGCACGCTTTGAACGGCCTGGCGCAATTCCTGAACCGATTGGTAGCGATTCTCGGGATCTTTTTCCGTGCATTTGATGACAATGGCGTCCAACTCAGGCAGCGCATCGGATCGCACGGCGCTCAAGGGCTTGCCCATGCCGGTGGGCAGGCCGCCCGTGAGCATTTCGTAGATGAGAACGCCCATGCTGTAGACGTCCGCCCGGCCATCCACGGCCCGGCTGTCCTTGAATTGCTCCGGCGACATGTAGTGGGGCGTGCCCATCACCATGGACGTGGCGGTGAGATTGGATTTGGCCACAAGCTTGGAAATCCCGAAATCCATGATCTTGACCTGGCCGTTCTCGCCAATCATCACGTTCTCGGGTTTGATGTCACGGTGCACGGTGTATTGGTGGGCGTACTCAAGCGCCTCGCAGATGCCGTCCACAATCCGCAAGGCCATTTCGATGGACAGCCATTGCCCGCCGCCCTGATGCTCCATCAAATCCCGCAACGAACGGCCGCGCAGGTACTCCATCGAGATGTAGAGCACGCCCTCGGTCATGCCGATGTCGTGAACCCGCACGATGTTGGGGTGGGCGAGTTGCCGGGCGATGCGCGCTTCGTTGTAGAACCGGTTCACCACCACGCTGTCCCGGACGAACTGCGGCAGAAGCATCTTGAGCGCCACTTCCTCGTTCAGGACGTTGTCGTGCGCCTTGTAGATGCAGCCCATGCCGCCCCGGCCAATCATCTCAATGATGGTGTAGCGGTTGGCCAAGACCTTACCGCGGGGAAACGTGATGTGCGGCTGTTTCTTGCGGGAGGCTTGATTCGGCTGGCCGCCGCTATTCGCGGTCTTGCCCCGTGATTTCGCGCCATGGCCGGACAATGGGGTGTTGCACCGCGCGCATCGCGCTTGGCCGGCCGGATTCTGGGTCCCGCACGTGGGGCACTGGATTTGTGTCATCCGCTTGAGGGTATCCTTTGCCGTGAGGGCGGGTTGGACGGTACTGCGCCGCTTCACGGATCAACCATGGTCAAACCCGCTATGTTCCCGCTATTGTACCTAATCACGCCCCCAGGCGGCCAAGTTGCTTCCAATCACCGGCCAGGGATCCCGCCGCCTTCCAGGCGGTAAATACATGCCGGCGAGACGCCGGCGGTACGTCCTCACCCATTGGGTGAGGATAACTTTCTGTTTCAGGCGTTAACAATAGAAACAGCAAGATAGATTGGGCTAAGTTATCCGGCGGTGTTAGTTTGCGCGCCGATTTCATTCATCCCGCCCGTTTTTGGTATAGTTCCACTTCCGAAGTGGTGGGCGCTGGCCCGTGCCATTCTCTTGGAAAACCCTTTGGCTCCCTGGTTCTCGCGGAACAAGGGACGCCGTTTACGCGGACGCCCGCGCTGTTGGCGCGCGTGGAAGTCTTCCGTCCCGACTCTGAATTAAGGAGCGTTCCTTGGATTTAGAAAACATTAACTGGACACTAATCCTGGTCCAGTACGCAGTGCTGCTGTTTTCGTTGTGCGTTCACGAGACGGCGCACGCGTGGATGGCCGAACGTTGTGGGGATCCCTCGGCTCGGTTGTTGGGCCGCGTTACCCTCAATCCCATGGCCCACGCGGATCCCGTTGGAACCGTGGTGATGCCGCTGATCATGATGGTATTTGGCTTTCCGTTTCTGTTTGGCTGGGCCAAGCCCGTGCCGTTTAATCCGGTTAACTTGAACAATATCCGGCGCGATCCCGTGTTGATCGCTGTTGCCGGGCCCGCCTCGAACGTGGTCATCGCCGTCGTGACGGCCATCCTGTTCAAGGTTGTGTTGGTGATTAGCGGGGGACTCGAAGCCCAGGGAGGCCCCATCCCCGACCCAGTAGCCATGGTGGCGGCGTTCCTTATTTTGATCAACCTGGTGCTGTTCACGTTTAATCTGATTCCGGTGCCTCCCCTGGATGGCCATTACGTGCTGGGATACTTGCTGCCGTCTGAAGCAGAGGAAGCGCTGTACCGGATTGGCCCTTGGGGGATCGTGATCGCTGTTGTCCTGGCGCGCCCCCTGTTGGGCACGCTCGTGCCGCTGTTCCTGTTGCCGTTCATGCTGTTTCTCCCGGAGCTTAACATCGGCTTGAACCTGATGTATGAACTCAGATAAACCGGAGCAGAGCGGCCCCGCCGGGGAACACAGCCACGGTGTGAACCGAAATATCACCCGAAACCTTGCCTGCCTCTATAGTACTCCCATGGATTGTAAGAGGTTAAGGAGCGATTTATGGATTTGCCAAAGAAATACGACGCGCATCAACTGGAAGACAAATGGAGCAATCACTGGGTGGAATCCGGCAGCAATGCTTGGAACCCGGAATGTTCCCGCGAAGAGAGCTTTGTGGTGGACACGCCGCCGCCGACCGTAAGCGGCTCCCTCCACGTGGGCCACATTTTCAGCTATTCCCATCAGGATTTCATCGTACGCTTTCAGCGCATGCGGGGCAAGAACATCTTCTTTCCCATCGGCTGGGATGACAACGGCCTGCCCACCGAACGCCGCGTGCAGAATCTATACAACGTCCGGTGCGAACCCCATCTCCATTACGATCCCCATTTCAAGGGAGAACGCGGCAAGAAGGGAGCGCCCCAGGCCATCAGCCGCAACAATTTCATCGAACTCTGCCACGAGGTAACGAAGGAGGACGAGGAAGTGTTCCGCCGGTTGTGGACACGCCTCGGCATGTCCTACGACTGGGACCTCGAATACGCCACCATTGATGACCACTGCCGCCGCACCTCGCAGTACAGCTTCATCGAACTCATCAAGCAGGGGGAGATTTATCAGGACGAGCGGCCCGTCATGTGGGACGTGGACTTTCAGACCGCCATCGCCCAGGCCGAGGTGGCGGACAAGGAGCGGGACAGCGCCTTCCATTACCTGCGCTTTGGGATCGAGGCGGCGGACGGGTACGTCGTCATCGCCACGACACGGCCGGAGCTGCTGCCCGCCTGCGTGGCGGTCCTGGTTCACCCCGAGGATGAGCGCTACAAGCATCTCGTGGGCAAGAACGCCCTGACGCCGCTCTTCCAGGCCCCCGTGCCCATCATGGCGGATCCCAAGGCCGACCCCGAAAAGGGCACGGGCGTTGTGATGGTGTGTACCTTCGGCGACCAAACCGACGTCGAGTGGTGGCAAGCGTATGACCTGCCCACCCGCCAAGTCGTGGGTAAGGACGGCCGGTTGTTGCCCGTGACCTTTGGTGAAACCGGCTGGGAAAGCCGGGACGCCGCGCAAGCCAACCAAGTCTACGGCGAGATTCAGGGCCTGCCCGTGCCCAAGGCGCGGAAGCGGCTGGTGGAGATCTTTGAGGAGACCGGCGGCGTCATCGACCGGCCCTCGCAACAGATGACCCAAACCGTGCGCGTCTTTGAGAAAGGCGACCATCCGCTCGAACTCATCCCCGCCCGGCAATGGTTCGCCAAGATCATGGACAAGAAGGAAACGTTGCTCGGACAGGGCCGCAAGATCGCGTGGCACCCTCCGCACATGCAGCTACGCTACGAGCACTGGGTGGAAGGGCTCAATCAAGACTGGTGCATGAGCCGGCAACGCTTTTTCGGCGTCCCCATCCCCGTGTGGTATCGCATCGGAGAGGACGGCCGGGTGGACTACAACGCGCGCATCCTGCCCACGCCGGAACAGCTTCCCGTGGATCCGCTGGATCAAGCGCCCGTGGGCTTCACCGAGGAGCAGCGCGATCAGCCCAACGGGTTCACCGGCGATCCCGACGTGATGGACACCTGGGCCACGAGTTCGCTGTCGCCGCAGATTTGCACGAACTGGGTGAACGACGCGGAGCAACACAAGAAACTGTTCCCCATGGACATCCGGCCCCAAAGCCATGAAATCATCCGGACGTGGGCGTTCTACGCCATCGTGAAGGCGTATACCCACGAAAAGGAGATCCCGTGGAAGAACGTGGTGATCAGCGGCTGGATCCTGGACCCCGAACGCAAGAAGATGTCGAAGAGCCACGGCAACGTGGTGACGCCCGAGCCGCTTATCGAGCAATTCGGCGCGGACAGCGTGCGCTATTGGGCGGCCCGCGCCCGCCTTGGGGTGGACACGGCCTACGACGAACAGGTCTTCCGCGTGGGCAAGCGCCTGTGCACCAAACTGTTCAACGCGAGCAAGTTCGCCCTTGGCCGGTTCGCCGAACTCGACCCCGCGCAATTGACGCCTGACCAGGTCACGGCGGAGATTGATCGCGCCGTCATCGCGGAGCTGCGCCCCCTCGTCGAGCGGGCGACGGAAGCGTTCGAGCGGTTCGATTACGCCCAGGCCCTGGGCCTCACCGAGGACTTCTTCTGGCGCACGTTCTGCGACAACTACCTCGAATTGGCCAAGCCAAGGACCTATGACGAAGACTTGACCGAGGGCCGGCTGAGCGCGGCGGCCACGCTGCGTCTCATGCACCGGGCGTTAACGCGGATGTTGGCGCCGTTCCTGCCCTTCCTCACCGAGGAGGTGTGGAGCTGGGCCTACGCCAATGATAAGGACATGAATGCGTCCGTGCATCTTAGCCCTTGGCCCTCGCTGGAAGAGTTCGCCGCCATCCCGGAACCCGCGGCGACGGACACATACACCAGCGCCTTGGCCGTCATCGACGCCGTGCGCAAGGCCAAGGCCGACGCTAGCCTCAGCATGAAGGCCCCCGTGCCGCGGGTGGCCATCGCGGGCTCCCCGCAAACCCTCGGCGCGTTCGAGGCCGCGCGTGACGATGTGTGCCGCATGCTTCACATCGAGCGTTTGGAGGTTGCGGAAGGCGAACCCGAAGAAGGGCTCCTTGACGTGGAAACCAGCCTCGCGCAAAGTCCGGCCGAGGGGTAACCGCCGGCACAAATTCACATCCCCCCTAATCCCTTGGAAAGGGATTAGGGGGGATGCCATGTTATGGGGTTTTTCGCTGTTATCCCTCGTAGTCCACGCGGAGATCGCGGATGGATAAGGCGCGGACCGCCTCTCCGGCGACGGTCTCGTCATCGCTTTCGGCGAGTTGTTCCAGGCGCTCACGGGCCGCGGGCGCCTCGTGCTGCGCGATGGCGTGGATGAGCGACACGGCGGCGCTGCCCTCCGCGTCTTCCACGGCGTCCATCATCGCGTGCAGCCCAGCCTCGCCGGGAATACGAAGCAGCGCGGCGCAGGCTTCATCCACAAAGGCGGGATCGGCCAGCCATGCCGCGATGGCGGGGACTTGCGCTTCACTTCCGCACAGGCCGATGAGATGCAACGCCTCCCGCACGACGCGCTCGGAGTGATCCGCGTCGAGCAATTCCGCAAGGGCTTCCGCCATGGCCTGCTGAGCCGCTTCTTGTTCCGCTTCATCTTCGCGGGGCCGGGCGCTTTCATGGACGATGTTCCGCAAGCTCCACTGGGCCGCAATGTACACGTCCCGATTTTCGTGGTCGAACAACGCCGCGACGGGGGCCACCGCCTCAGGTCCGAACCTGGCGGCATGCTCCCGCGCTTCCATGCGCAGGTTCGCGTCCTCGACGAACGTCGCGGTGACTTCCAGCCATTCGCCCTCTTCTTGGTCCTCGCTCGCGCCGTAAAACTCGATGCCGGCAAGATCAATGTGGAGGTTCTCGTCCACGTCCGGATCAGCTTCGTAGAAGACGTACCGGAAGGTTCCCTCGTGATCGATGTCGAAGGTGGTCCATTCGCCGCCGGGTTGCGGCTCTTCAATGGTCATCAATGGGACCGCGTCGCCGCGATTGGGGTCGTCGTTCGGCGTTGGATCAAAGGCCTCCGGGTCGAAGTCGTTCGCGCCGTAGATTGTCGCTCCGACGCCGCGCTCTTCATACCCTTCCCGCGGGGCGTACCGAATGCCCGTGATGCGCTTCGCCGCGTCCTCTCCCAAATCCAAGCCAGCCCACAACATGGGGCCGCCATCCGGGGAGTGCGCGTAATTGCTCAGATCACCGTCAAATGCGGCCTCGACGCTCCAGTCCGAATTGGCGCCGTAATAGCCTTCAAAGCCAATGATCTCGTAGCCGTGCGGCGAATCCACCGTCCACCCATCGCCCGACGTGAGCATGTCCACCAGTTCGTCGACCGTCTCCGGAGCCTCGCCGGCGGCTGCATGACTCATACATACCGCCAGGCCGAATCCAATGGCGAGCATCCCTGCGTTCACGAATTTGGTCATTGTATGGTCCCTCCGCTTGGTAACGTTACACATGCCACCGCCCGCGCCCGGGCTCATGCAGCAGCATGCGGTTGGCTTCTTCGTCGTTTATCGCGCGCTCGTTTTCGGGATCCCACTCGATGGGCCGTCCCAGCAGATAGGCCACGTTGCCGAGCGTACACATCGTCGAAATCCGGTGGCCGGCTTCAAGAGGCATGAGGGGTTCTTCGCCGCTCTTGATGCAGTCCAGCCAATCCCGCCGAAGTCCAGGCTGGCTATGCAGTTCCGTGCGCGGGGCCTGGAACCCGCCCGCGGGCGCCTCGTACTCCTCGGCCTCGCGCAAGGGCCACGCGCGTCCGCCAATGTCGCCGCCGTCAACGGCCAGGCTGCCCTTGGTCCCATGGTAGATGGCGCCATACGGGCGATCCTGGTCCGGACTCTGGGGATCAAACCCGGGTTGACGCCAATGCACCACCAAATCGCGATGGGCGAATTCCCACGTCACCGACATCGTGATCGGACAATCAAAGTTGCCATACCGGGGCGGCCGGCCCGTGGCCGTGACCTTGGTAGGGCCGGTGTCGTCCAAATCCAGGAACCAGCTCATGACATTGAGCTGATGGGTGCCCCGGTCGAAGATCATGCCGCCGCCGAAATCAAGGAAGAAGCGGCGATCCCCAAACTGCTGGACATAATCCGGGTTGAACGGCCGCCACCGCGCCGGCCCCAACCACTTGTCCCAATCGAGGTAATCGGGCGGCTCCTGATCTTCGGCCTCGCCCCCCTCCGCGTTCTCGTAATGCCAGCAATCCACTTGCTGAACCGTGCCCAGCTCCCCGTTGCGGATGAACTCGCAAATCGAAGGGAACCGCGCAAGGACGCGGCCCTGGCTGCCCACCTGAACCGTGCGCCCATACTCCCGGGCCGCGGCGATCATGGCGTGGCCCTCGGCGACGGTCTTGGAGGCGGGTTTCTCGACATAGACATGCTTGCCCGCCTGGCAGGCGTGCACCATGGGAACCGCGTGGTTGTGGTCAGGCGTGGCGACTACGACGGCGTCGATGTCATCGCGGTCGAGGAGTTGGCGATAGTCCGTGTAAAGGTCGACCTCGCCGTCTTCGTAGTGGCTGGCCCCGGCGCCGAGGCGCTGCGTGTCACAGTCGCACAAGGCGACGACGCGGGCATCGTCCGCCACGTCGGTCAACCATCCGCGATGGCTGTTGCCCATGCCGCCCAGCCCGATGCAGCCGATGGCGATTTGGTCATTTGGCCCAGGGTTTCCCCCTTGGCCGAGTACGCGCGAGGGTACGATTAATGGCGCGGCCACCGCCGCGCCCGCCGCCAGAAAATGACGCCGGGATAATGTGCTCATTGGTGTGTTCCTCCACAAAACGATGGTGTGTTCACTGTTTACATCTCCCCAGCCCCGGCTTCCGCCGGTCTATCTGCCGGCGAGACGCCGGCGGTACGAAGTATCACACGTGCCACGGGCCGCGGCCAGGCTCGTGCAGTAGCCGGTTGGCTTCCTCATCGCCCACCACGCGTTCGTTTTCCGGATCCCATTCCAAGGGCCGGCCGAGCTGGTAAGCCAGATTCGCTAGGATGCACAGCACGGCGACGCGGTGACCCGCCTCGATGTGCATGATGGGTTGTTCCCGGCTCCGGATGCAGTCGAACCAGTTCTGGTGGTGGCCCGGACTCTGGAACACGCGTTCGCCGTCCGCGGGCGGCTCATATTGGGCCACGTCGCCATCGGCGCTGCCGCCGCCGCCATCGCCGCCGGTCACGGTGAGGCTGCCCTCGCTTCCGTGATAAACCGCGCCAAAGCCATGGTCCACGTGCTCCGGCGGCTCGCCGGGCTGACGCCACGTGATGGTCAGCTCGGGATCCTCGAACTCCCAAGTCACGTCCATCTCCGTCGGGCAATTGAAATTACCTTCCAAGGGCGGCGTTCCCGTCGCCGTGACCCGTGTTGGGCCGCGGTCGTCGAAGTCCAGGAACCATTGCACCAGGCTCAGCACGTGCGCGCCCCGGTCGCGAACGTTGCCGCCGCCATATTCCATGAACCAACGGAACGTGAAGTGGCAGCGGTCGGGATTATAGGGAACCCAGCGCGCCGGTCCCAGCCACATGTCCCAATCCAAGTGATCGGGCGGCTCCTGGTCCGGGGCGTCACCGCCGCTGCGGTTCTCGTAGTGCCAGCAATCGACCCGGGTGACCTCGCCCAGCTCTCCGTTGCGGATGTAGTTGCAGATCGGGTAGAACGCGTCCATCGAACGGCCTTGGCTGCCCACTTGCACGATGCGATCGTACCGCCGGATGGCCTCCTTCATGGCGTGGCCTTCGCTGACGGTGTTGCACGCCGGCTTTTCGACGTATACATCCTTGCCGGCCTGGCAGGCGTGTACCGTCTGCACCGCGTGCCAGTGGTCGGGCGTCGAGATGAGCACCGCGTCCACGTCATCCCGTTCCAGGAGCCGGCGGTAGTCGCCGTACTGGTCGACCTCATACTCCAACATGTCCGCCGCTTCTTGGCGATGGTGGGCGTCCACATCGCACACGGCGACAACCCGCACCTCGCCGCTGTGGTCCATGGCGCCCATCACGTGGCGGCCCATGCCCCCGGTTCCAATACACCCCAACGCGATCTGGTCGTTGGCGCCCCAGACTCGTGCAGGCAGAATCAAAGGCGCCGTAGCCGCCGCGCTTGCCGCCAAGAAATGGCGCCGAGATATCGTAGTCATTTCCTCGAACTCCTCCTGTCAAACTCCGTGGCATTTCGTTGCTAAACGCATACTCTGCTCATTGGTCTTAGTCTATACCCCGGCCCGTTCCGGAAACAAACCGGCCGCGGCAGACGGTTATGGTTGCGAAACCTTTTCCAGTTCGCCGCTTCGGCCCGGCGTTAGACCGGCTTACACGCGCCATGGCCCGCGGCCGGGTTCGTGCAAGAGACGATTGGCTTCTTCGTCGCCGATCACGCGCTCTTCCACGGGGTCCCATTCCAGGGGCCGGCCTAGTTCGTAGGCGGTATTCGCGAGGATGCACACCGCCGAGACCCGGCAGCCCGCTCCGATGGGCATGATAGGCTCTTCGCGGCTCTTGATACAGTCCAACCAGTCTTGGAAGTGAGCCACGATCCCCCAGTGAGCGTGCCCGTGCTCAAGTTCGGGAGGCGTAAGATGGTATTCGGCATCCGCGGGGGGCTCGTATTGCCTCACCTCGTCGTCCGGCGTGCCGCGCTGGTCCGGTCCGGCATATCCGCAGCCGCCATCCACGATGAGGCTCCCGTTCGTGCCGTGATAATGTCCGCCATAGCGCTGGAATCCCTGAATCGAATCGTCGAGTTCGTCTGGCAGTTCGCCCGGCTGTCCCCATGTGACCACGAGTTCGGGATCCTCGTACTCCCAGGTGACCTGCATTTCGGCGGGCGTGTTGTAGTTACCCGCGGCGGGAGGCACGCCAGTGGCCGTGACGCGCGCTGGACCGCGATCGTCGATGTCCAGGAACCACTGCATATTGCTGAGGAGATGCGCGCCGCGATCCCGCACGTAGCCGCCGCCATATTCCAGGAACCAGCGGAAGTTGAAGTGACAGCGATCCGGATTGTAGGGAACCCAAGGCGCTGGCCCCAGCCACATATCCCAATCCAGGTGGTCCGGCGGCTCTTGGTCTTCCGCGTTCCCCCCGGTGGGATTGTTGCCATGCCACAGATCCACCCGCGTAATCTGGCCCAACTCGCCGTTGCGGAGGTAGTTGCATATCGGATAGTAAGGCGCGAACGAGCGGCCCTGGCTGCCCACTTGGATGACGCTGTCATACCGCTGGGCCGCGGCAACCATGGCCTTGCACTCCGCGATGGTCTTGGCGGCGGGTTTCTCCAAGTAGACATGCTTGCCCGCCTGGCAGGCGTGGACCGTCTGAACGCCGTGCCAATGATCGGGCGTGCCAATGGTCACCGCATCGATGTCATCCCGCTCAAGGATGTATCGATAGTCGGTATACGTGCTGATCTCGTCCTCGTCATAATGGCTCGCTCCCGCCTGGAGACGTTCAGTGTCCACGTCGCACAGGGCGATGACACGGGCATCGTCGACGTAATCGGTGAGCGCTCCCCGGTGGCGGTTCCCCATGCCGCCCACCCCGATGCAGCCAATGGTGACTTGATCGTTTGGGCTAGGATTACCTTCTCGGCCTAGCACCCGCGAAGGCAAAACGAGGGGCGCCGTGGCCGCCGCCGCGCCCGCCGCCAGAAACTGACGTCTTGATAGCATACTCACGATAATTTTCCTCCATGGACTGCGGTTGCGTCTGTTCTTGGAAACATTCCCAAGAGTACAAGTAGCTTATACCGTCCCTGGCGCCATACACAAGCGCCGGATACGGCGGTATGCGGGGTATTTACATCCGGGCCTGCGGGCCGCCCCGTTCAAGGGGGGGCAAGGGGGATGTTCTTCCCTGGAACAGCCGCTGAGCCGGTGTTGGTCATGGTCTTCAGTTCAACTACCGCGCCTCCTCCCAGTATTCGTCGAGCGTGTCCTGGCCGGGCCAGGTGGGCGCGCCGCCGTAATAGGGGTACTCGTCAAATTTCTCGCCCTCGTTCAACGCGCGCGGATCCCCGGTGCGTGTCAATTCGTCCATGAGCCGTTCCCGCATCTGATCGCGGATGGCGGCGTAGGCGGATTCCCCGGCCACGTTATTGACTTGATAGGGATCCAGCGCGAGATGATACAGCTCCTCGGACGGGCGTTTGCCGAAACTCAGCTCGTACAACGGTTTTACATCGGGGCGCTCGCGATTGGCCCAGAGGTAGTACTTGGTGGGGCCGTTGTCGCAGTCCGCAAGCCAGGCGTCTTCGTAGTACGCGTCTTCCCAATTGGGCGTGCCCGCGGGCCAACGGTCTGGCTCGAAGTTCATGATGTACAGGTACTCATCGGTGCGAACAGCCCGCGAAGGATAGCCGCCGGCGTCGTCTTCTTGAGCCAGCACATGGCGTTCGCGGCCGGTGAACACGGCGCCGCGGGCGTCATCCACCCGGCCTTCCGTCTCGGCCTGCAACACGGGGAGGAGACTCCGTCCCGTCACGGCATCCGGCACATCAAGCCCGGCCGCCTCCAGGTACGTTGGGGCGAGGTCGGTGAGGTTGGTCATGTCGGTAACCGTCCGGCCGCCGGTTATCCCGTCCGGCCAATGGATGGCGAGGGGGACGCGCGTGCCCAAGTCGTAGAGGTTGCCCTTGCCCCGAGGGAAGGGCCAGCCGTGGTCGCCAGTCATCACGACAATCGTGTTATCCAACTCGCCCATTTCGTCCAATAGCGCCAGCTTCTCGCCCACTTCGCGGTCGAATCTCTCGACTTCGGCGTAATAGTCCGCGATGTCCTCCCGCACCGCCTCCGCATCGGGAAAGATCGGCGGCGTCTCGACATCGGCGGGGTCAATGTCTTTCTCCTCGCGGAGGTCCGCGTCATAGGGGCGGTGCGGCTCGTGAGCGCCAAACCAGAAGCAGAACGGTTGTCCTTCGCCGCGCTCTTCGAGAAACTGCTCGAAGTCGGGGTAGCCGGGGCCGGCGGGATTGCGCTCCCGTCCGCCGGGCTCAAGCTGGCCGGGCGCCCATCCTTTTCGGCTATGGCCGACATGGTAGCCCGCCTCTTCGAGCAGATCGGGGTACACGGGAAACGAGGCGTCCAACGTGGACCAGAGATTCGCGCCCTCCTCCAACCGCCAGAAGTGTTGGCCGGTGAGAATGGAGCCCCGCGCGGGCGTGCAGGAGGGCGAGGAGAGATAGCCGTGTTCAAAAAGCACGCCCTCGCGGCCCAGTGTGTCGAACGTGGGCGTGCGCACGGTGGGATCGCCGTAGACGCCAGCATGAGGCCAACCCCAGTCGTCGGCGAAGGCGAAGAAGATGTTGGGTGGTCTATTGGATGCGGCGGCGGGTTGCGCCCTCTTGGCGCCGGGCAGCGCGGCGGCGAGCACGCCAAGTCCGGTGCTCCAGATGAATTCACGGCGGTTTACGGTAGCCATGACGCCTCCTGTGGTGGGGCCGGCAAAAGCGGAACGCGCGTTCAGTTCTGCCGGCTGGATTCGGAAAATACTTGGGCGGAGAAGCGGTACACGCGATAGGCGGGATCCCGCCATGCGCCCGGAGGATAACCCGCCTTGTGGCAGACGGCGTCCAGGAATTCCTCCGTGCTCCACCCCTGTTCCGTGGCCACTTGGGGAAGGAGCAGCCCGCCCTTTTCCCCGTCACGCTCTATGCATACGCCATCGCGCCCGATAACAATCTCGTCGAGCGAATGCACGGCGCGCATGGGTGACTCGGGCGAATCGCCGGGCGTCAACGCCGAGATCTCGATGGTGATCTCCGGCAACTCTTCGGCCCTCACCGGCTCAAAACGCGAATCGCGAAAGGCGGCGTTGATGGTATTGTCTCGAACCGCCTCCGCCAAGGGCTTTATGTTGGCGGTGTATCCAATACAACCCCGCAAACACGCCCCTCGCCGCAGCGTTACAAATGCTCCCCGCTTCGCCCTCAGCGTTTCGGGAAGGTCCAGGCCTTCAAGGCTGAGGAGACATCCCTCCTTGACCCA
>PUOI01000277.1 GCA_003552765.1 Candidatus Hydrogenedentota bacterium
AAGCCGTTCGGCCGCCTCCTCCAACTCGAGGATGAGATGACCAACGTCATCCAATCCCTCGCAGTACGCCCGGAAGTAGCGCAATTCCCTCTGTATGTACTCGTGAGCCTCTGCGTAGCGGCCGTCCCGGTTCAGTTCCAAGGCCCGCCCGACGGCGAATTCTTGCCAACGCTCCGCCACCAGGCGGCTGCGCCGGCGATCACGGGGCTGTTCGCGGCACGCTTCGCCGGACCCGAATTCGAGTGGCGGCGGCGTATGAGCCACGGTCTCGCGCTCGGACTCCGAACGTTTGAGGTCAAGCTCCAGGCCGAAGGTCAGCGTCTCCCTTGGTGCGCCAGCTGGGGTGCGGAGCTTCAGGATGACCACGCGCGAGCCGTTGTGCCGCAGCGGACCGAGTTGACAACTGAAGACGCCAGGTTCGCGGTGATGGACCAGCGCTCCCAGTACATCAACGCGCGCCGTGGGCGGATGAGTGAGCCGCACTTCCACGGCTTCCGCGTAGGTCGAGATGATGCCTTCGAACTCGCCCAAGACCACTTCGACGATGTCTTCCGGCCGCGCCGCGTCGTGCATAATGCCGCCGCCGTATTCGGCCAAGGCGAACAATTGGGTGGTGGAGTAATCGTCTCCGATGCCTACGGTGGATGTGAGGACGCCGCGTTGGCGAAGGTTGGCCGCGATCTCCTGAAGCTGGGCGGGGTCGGTGATGCCTTGGTTTGCATGGCCATCCGAGAGGAGAAGCACCCGGTTCACGAAGTCCCCGGATTCCTCGGCTGCTTCGGCCACGCACTCCGCGCCATCCAACCAACCGCCGGACAAGTTAGTGGTCGACCCGCTTTGGAGCGAGTCAATCACGGCGCGAATCTCCTCCATGGCGACAGCGCCTATCCGCAGTTGTTTCCGGTGAACGGTGGGGGTGGCGTCGAAGGAAACGATGGAGAGGAGATCGCCCTCCTCAAGCTTGGATGCGATCCCTTTGGCCGCTTCGCGGGCCGAGTGGATGCGATCGCCGCTCATGGACCCGGATGCGTCAATCACAAGCGCGAGGTTGAGCGGGCGCCGGGGAACCTGTTCCATGTCCACAGGCCCTGGCGCCTCCAACTCAACGGTCAGATATCGCACAGAATCGCCGTGCTCATGGATTATGCTCCGATCAAATCCCGCGTTAATCCTCAGTTGATTCGTCTGATTCATGGCTGCCTCCTCCCGTCAAATACTCTCGAATGTAGTCGGCGAGCTGCTCAAACCGGGCCAGCTCGGCCACGCCCAAATCTTGACGCACAGCAAGATAGACATCAGGGGTGATGGGAATGTGTACCCACGGCTCACCCCGGCTTCGACGAACCATCGGCGCACCCCCCAGCCCCTCTTCAAGCGCCTTGAGCAAAGGCGGCAACGCCGAGGACCCGCCCCCTTGGCCGCCAGGGGCAGAGGAACTGGCCGGCGGATGAGGCGCGCTCCGTATTCTCGGTTCTGGACTTCGAGTGTCGCCGGGGCCAAGGGCCTTGACCGCGCGTATGTAGTCAAGCGCGGACGCAGCCGGCGCCTCATCCTCGCCACCATGCTTGCCCTGCACCAATTGCTCCACGTCAATGTCCGCGTCTCCATGAGACAGGAGGAGCCGGCGGATCTCCTTGAGCTGAAGGCCATAGAAATCCTTGAGCAGCTTGATGGCCCGTAACCGCCGCGCATGATGGTCGACATAGTAGGCGTTTCGTCCCCGGGCTTCAGGACCCCGCACCAACCCTTGTTGAATGTAACTGCGAATGGTCCTGGGCTCGATACCCGTCTCTGCCGAAAGCTCTTCCAGGGTGTACCGTTCCTTCTTCATGGCCTTAGTGTACATCACGCCATGTCGAAATGTCAATATATTTGAGGCCTTCGCCAGAAAGGAGGGGGCAGGAGGCCGAGGACGTCACCAGCCCCGCACCTCGCCCTGTCTGGCGATTGAGGCGCTTGACAAGACGGCGGTGTTCGTGCGATAGTATTAGTTACTGACTGGATAGTTATTTAAGGAGCCCGTTTCATGGCCTCATCCGTTCCGAAATGGCGGCGGCAACCCCACGAGCGTCCGGCTCAGATCCTGGACGCCGCTCTTGATGTGTTCGCCGAAAAAGGGTTTCACGAAGCCCGGATGGACGAGATCGCGGAGAGCGCGGGCATCACGAAGGGCACGATTTACCTCTATTTCGAGAGCAAGGAGGAGCTGTTTCTCGCCATGGTGCGGACGGGGTTCGCGGAGTGGGTGAATCTGTTGCCGCAAATCACGTTCGAGCCCGGCCAAGACCTCGAGGAATTGGGCCGGGATCTGGGCAGAACCTTTCTGGAAACCTTGGAGAATCCCCGTTTTGTGAAGCTGATTCCCGTGGTGCTGGGGGAACTGAACCACTTGCCGGCGCTAAAGCAGATCTACCGCGAGGAAATCATGCCCAAGGCGAACTTTCACTTGGCGGAGTTGCTGGAGCTTGGGATGCAGCTCGGCGTGATGAAACGGCTGGACGCCGTGGCCGCCGCGCGGTGTCTGTTTGGGATGTATTTCGGCTTCATCTTGACGCAGGAAGTGCTCGGGGCCAAGGAAATCACGCCCATGAGCCGGGAAACCATCGCCGATACGATAACCACGGTGTATTTCCGGGGTATTCTGGCGGAAAACGGAGAAGCACGGTGAGAAGGGACAGACTTATCCCGGCGGAAGCGCGCCGTCTTTCAGGTGGAATGACCTGGCGCGTGCTCGGTTGCGCCTTGGCGCTATTGGCCTTGGGGTGCGAACCCCACGATCCCTCGCGCCTCTCGGTGACGGGGCTTATCGAAGGCGGCACGGCGGAGGTCGGATCGTTAACGGGCGGACGGGTGACCGAAGTCGCCGTCCGGGAAGGGGACCGGGTCGCCGAGGGCGATCTCTTGCTCCGGCTTGAGGCGGACGAGGCCGAAGCCGCCGTTGAGGCCGCCGAAGCCCAGTTGGCCCAAGCCGAGGCGGCGCTGCGCAAGGCGAGAACGGGCGCGCGGCCCGAGCAGCTTGCCCAAGCCGAAGCCGCCGCCGCCGCCGCGGAAGCCCAGTACGAGCTGGCCGTGGAAGGAGCCCGGCGCGAAGAAATCGAAGGCGCGCGCGCCGCGCTGGAGGCCGCTGAGGCGCAACGCGATGACGCGCAATCCGATTACCGCCGCGCGGAACGCTTGCTCGAACAAGAAGTCATCCCCGAGCGGGACTACGAACAAGCCAAGCACCGCTACGAAGGCGCCGAGGCGCAGGTCCGGCAAGCCCGCGAAAAGCTCGCGGGCCTGCAAAGCGGAAGCCGGGCTCAGGAAGTGCGCGCGGCGAGGGCGCAATACGACCAGGCCCAGGCCGCTTTGGATGAATTGCGGGAGGGTACGCGGGAAGAAGATATTGAATCGGCCGAGGCCGCCGTTTCCGCCGCCCGCGCGGACTTGCGAAAAGCCGAACGCGGCCTTCGGGAGACCCGGATTCATGCGCCGGGCGACGTGGTGGTCGAGTCTCTCGATCTGCGCAAGGGGGACTTGGTTTCCCAGGGTCCCGTGGCCCGCTTGGTCGACGCAGAGGATCTCACGCTGACGGTGTACGTAAGCGCGCTGGCGTTGGGCCATCTGCACGTGGGCCAAACGGTGACCTTGACCACGGACAGCCACGGAGACGCTGAATTCGAGGGCACGCTCGCCTACCTCGCCTCTCAAGGAGAGTTCACGCCGCGCAACCTCCAGACTCAAGAAGAACGCGCTCAACAGGTCTTTGGCGTGAAGATCCGGACGCACTCCCACGATGGAAGACTCAAGGCCGGCATGACCGC
>PUOI01000014.1 GCA_003552765.1 Candidatus Hydrogenedentota bacterium
AACGAAGGCGGTTTTCTACTTGTGTGCGGGCCAGAGCGAGGAAGCCACTGCGCGGGATGCGTGGATACCGTGGTCCGCTACAACATCAGTGAGAACGACGGCTTCACGGGCGCGCGGCTGATCCACGTCAGCGGTGGGGGCGTCCGGCGCACCCGGATCTACAATAACGTGATCTATGTGCCGGAAGATCCGGACGTGGAAAGCAACATCATGGTCAAGATGGATGAGTGGGACGGGTGGGCGGAGGATACGCTCTTCGCGAACAACGTCTTCTTAACGCGCCGTCCCGTCACCTACGAGTTTGGCGAAGCCCGGGACACGCGCTACCGGCACAATGCTTTCACTGGTCCACACAAAGACATGCCGGATGACCCCGAAGCCGTGGTGACCAGCGACAATCCTGGCCTGGCGGATCCCGGCACGGGGGAGAGCCTGCGCGAGCTGGAGGGGTACAAGCTCACGGCGGACTCACCCCTCACGGACGCGGCAAGGGAAATGGAAGACAACGGCGGCCGCGATTTCTGGGGCAATGCCGTGGCGGAGAATGGCCCTGTTAGCATCGGCGCGCATGAACGGCGGTGAGTGAATTGGGCGCACCAACTCAAAATAAGGAGCGAGGAAGATGAGCAGAGACATGTCGAAGGGAACAATGCTTGGGGTAGCCTTGGCTGTAGCAGCCATCTCGTTCAGCGGGGCCGCGGAAGATCGCATTCGGCCGTATGAAGAGAACCCTTACTTCTGGCAATACGACGGCGAGCCGGTGCTGCTAATAGGCGGCTCGGATCACGACAACCTCTTCAATCACCCCGACGTGGGACCGGATGGCTTGGAGAGCCATCTCGACTTGCTGGTGGAGAGCGGCGGCAATTACGTGCGCAACACCATGAGCAGCCGCGACGAGGGGAACCCGTGGGGGTTTGCTCAAGACGAGGAGACCGGGCTCTACGACCTCAACGAGATGGGCGAAGAGTTTTGGGAACGATTCGAGCGTTTTCTGAACTGGACGGCCGAGCGGGACATCATCGTGCAGATCGAGGTCTTCGACCGGTTTGATTACGCCCGGGAACCGTGGCAGCGCAATCCGTTCAATCCCAAAAATAACGTGAACTACACCGCGGAGGAAAGCGGCCTGCCCGAGGAAATCGATAGCCATCCCGGTCAACGGGAGAATCCATTTTTCAGCAGTGTGCCGGATTTGGAAAACAACACCGTGATTTTGCCTTTCCAAGAGGCCTTTGTGGACGAGATGCTGTCCCTTTCCTTGGAACATGGCCATGTCCTGTACTGTATCTCGAACGAGACCAATGAAGAAGAGGAGTGGGGCGCGTACTGGGCCAATCGTATCCGCGACGCGGCGGCGGATGCCGGAGTGGAAGTGCATGTCACGGAGATGTGGGACCCCTGGGATCTCTCGCATCCCATGCACGACCGGACCTTCGAGAATCCCGAACTCTACACCTTCGTGGACATCTCCCAGAATAACCACCAGACTGGACAGACCCACTGGGACAATGCTCAGGAGCAGCGCGAACGCATCGCGGATTCGCCTCGGCCCCTGAACAATGTGAAGATGTACGGCGGGACGGTGCATGGCGGCGGCCTCGAAGAAGGGCTGCGCAAATTGTGGCGCAACGTGCTCGGCGGCATGGCCTCGGCCCGCTATCACCGGCCGGGTGACATGACGCCGGACGGCCCGCAGTATGGCGCGGGGCTTGGCGAAGAGGCGCAAGCCTATCTTCGGAGCGCACGGATGCTGATGAATGAAATCGGGTGGCCTAACATCAAACCCACCCTTGACTTTGTCGAATTGGTGACGGATGCTCCAGGGGTGGTGCGGACCGAGAAGACGCACGTCGTTTACACGCGCGGCGCGGACGGTCAGGCGCGTCTGTATATCAATGGCGAAGAGGCCGCGGCCGAAGAAATCAGCGGCGATGTGTCCCCTTGGAACGCGGAATTCCGGCTGGCGCTTGGCAACGAATTCACGGAAGAGCGGCCTTGGCTGGGGGCCTATCATCACTTGGCGGTGTACAACCGGGTGCTGGATCCATCCGAAATCGCCGATCACCATGCCGCCGGAGCGCTGGAGCACGGGGACGGCCTGGCGGCGCACTACGCGTTTGACGAAGGGGATGGCGCTGTGGTTCATGATGATTCCGGTCAAGAACCGGGGCTTGACCTGCATATCGAAGACATGGAGGCGGTGAGCTGGCTGGAAGATGGACTGCAAGTCCACGATTCTACGCTCGTCGCAACGGAGCGGGCCGCCGAGCGTCTGACGGAGGCGGTTCAAGCCAGCGGGGCCTTCACGTTGGAGGCATGGATTACCCCGGCTGAAACAGTCCAAACGGGGCCGGCCCGCATCGTGACGTTGTCGGCGGATCACGACACCCGCAATTTCACCCTGGGTCAGACGGACAACGCGTACGAGATGCGGTTCCGCACAACGGAGACCTCACCCAATGGAATCCCCTCCCTGGACACGGGTGTCGAGGACGACGCATCCCTCGCGGCGGCCCGTGCGCCGGAAGGCGATCGCGCCTTGATTTTCGTAAGCCATGGCGCCTTGCTTGACGTGGATGCGGAGCAACTCCAAGATGGGCTTGAGCCCCAATGGTTTGATCCTTGGACGGCGGAATGGCGGGAAGCCGCGCCAGAAGAAGACGGCTCTTTCCAGCCGCCTTCGAGCGCGGATTGGCTGCTGGTGCTGCAATAATGAGGTGGGACTGCCGGGGGAGCCTACGCCGGCTTCTCTGACACTAACGCGAGGGAGTCTATAAATGAACACGAAACGACCCATTACCCGGCGGACAATGTTGGCCGCCAGCGCGGCCGCGTTTGCCACCCCCATGATAGTACGGGGCGCTGAACTCGAGGATGACCCGGTTCGCGTGGGTCTCATCGGCGGTGGTACGCGAGGGCTTGAAATCTCGCGTCATTTGGAAGGCGTTCGCGGCGCCCACATGGAGGCGGTGTGCGACGTATACACCCCGCACATTGAACGCTGTGCGGAGGCGGCTGATAGTCCCGGCGCTACCCGCTACCGGGATTACCGGGAAATGCTTGACGACGCCAATGTTGAAGCGGTGATCATCGCCACGCCCGATCATTGGCACGAACAGATGGTGATCGACGCGGCGGACGCGGGCAAAGCGGTTTTCTGTGAGAAGCCCTTGTCCAAGTCCTTGGACGAGGCCAAACGCATGCGGGAGGCGGTCCGGCGGAACGACACCGTCTTTCAGCTCGGCCACCAGGGCCGGCAGCATCCCGCCACGGCCGAGGCGGGCCGGCTTATTCTGGATGAAGAGCGCATCGGCCCTGTCACTTTTATCAAGACCGGCCGCTTTTTCAACGGCACGATGGAGCAAGCGCCGTGGCGGTGGTATGGGTTCTATTCTTGGTGGGACCGTCCCGATCCGGAGCAGGTGCTGGAGGAACTGGATTGGGAGGCTTGGCTGGGGCCCGCGCCGGCCATTGATTTCAATGAACGTCATTTCTGGCATTGGCGCTGCTATTGGCCTTATGGAACCGGCCAGGCGGGGGACTTGCTCTCCCACGAGTTTGACCACGTGCAGACCGTGTTGGGCTGGGGCGTTCCAGATACGTGCGCTTGCACCGGCCATGTCGCCTACTATGATGACGACCGCGAGGTACCGGACACGTGGCTGGCGAACTATCGCTATGAGGACCGAGGCTGCGCACTCTCTTTCGAGGGGATCATGAACTCGGACCGCAACCAGCCCCCCGAGTACATTGGCAAGGACGGCCGCCTCATCTTCAAC
>PUOI01000025.1 GCA_003552765.1 Candidatus Hydrogenedentota bacterium
CGAACTCAAGGACATCGAGCACGAGATCGAACAGATCACGCAGGAGAAGGAAGAAGCCATCCGCAGCCAAGAGTATGAGCGCGCCGCCAGCCTGCGGGATCGCGAGCGGATGCTCATCACCAAGCTCGAGGAAAGTAAGCGTAACTGGGAACAACAGCGCGATTCCTCGGAAACCGAGGTGACGGAAGAAGACATCGCCTACATCGTCTCCAAATGGACCGGCGTGCCGCTGACCAAGTTGGAAGAGAAGGAAACCGACCGGCTGCTGCGCATGCGGGAAGAGCTTCACAAGCAGGTCGTGGGACAGGACGAGGCCATCGACGCCGTAACGCGCGCGATTCAGCGCAGCCGGGCGGGCCTGAAGGACGCCCGCCGGCCCGTGGGGTCTTTCCTGTTCCTCGGCCCCACCGGCGTGGGCAAGACCTTGCTGGCCAAGAGCTTGGCCACCTTCCTTTTCGGCCAAGAGGACGCGCTGATCACCATCGACATGTCCGAATACATGGAGAAATTCGCCGTGAGCCGGCTCGCGGGAGCGCCTCCGGGCTACGTCGGGTACAACGAGGGAGGCCAGCTCACCGAGCAAGTCCGCCGCCGGCCCTATTCGGTGGTGCTGTTTGACGAGATAGAGAAAGCGCACCCCGATGTCTTTAATGTCCTTCTCCAAGTATTGGAGGATGGGCACATGACCGACGCCACGGGCCGCAAGGTGGACTTCAGCAACACGGTCATCGTGATGACCAGTAACGTGGGCGCGCGCCGCATCGGGCGCCATGCCACGGTCGGGTTTCAACGCGATGACGCGGCAAGCGAATACCGCGACATGCGCAACCGGGTCATGGACGAGGTCAAGAAGGTCTTCAACCCGGAATTCTTGAACCGGGTGGACGAATTGGTGGTGTTCCACCGGCTCACGGAGGAACAGCTTCTGGACATTGTTGATATTCACGTGGCCGAAGTGTTACAACGTGGCCGTGAAATGGGGATCGTGTTCAAACTCACGCCCGAGGCCAAGCAGTTCCTGGTGAAAAAAGGCAGCGATGAGCAGTACGGAGCCCGGCCCTTGCGGCGGGCGGTGCAGCTCTATGTGGAAGACCCGCTTTCCGAGCTTATGTTGCGAGGGGGCTACGAACCGGGAACTGAACTGGAAATTCAAGTGCATGGCGAGGAGGATCGCCTTGAATTCACGCCCAGGGCGGCAGCAGCGGAAGGTGTAACCACTTGAGAAACCTGATTATCGCCGGGATCCTCGCGGTCCTGTTTTGCCCGGCATATCCCGTCTTTGCGCAAGACTATGCCGGGCAAACTGTACGCGAAATCCGCCTTGAGGGCTTGCAGCGGGTAAGCCCATCTATCGTGCGCGCCCAAATCGAGGTGGAAGAAGGCGCCCCCTACAACCCGCGAGCCTCGGCCCGGGATCTCCGCCGGCTTCACGACATGGGGTATTTCGCCACCATCCGCGTCGAAGCCGCGCCCGTTCAGAACGAGCTGATCATCACCTACGTCTTCGAAGAGAAGCGGATGATCCGCGAGGTCAACATCGCTGGTAACGACATCGTGCCCTCGCGCCATATCCGCGGCGCCCTCACGTGGCGCGAGGGGGATTCGTTCGCTCCCGGGGTGTATGAGCAGGAACGCGAATCCATCCTGGAGTTGTATCAGGAACGCGGCTTTCCCAACGCCCAAGTGGAGATCATCGTCGAGGAAATCGGTCCCGCCGAGGTAAGCCTAACCTACTTGATCGAGGAAGGCCCCCGCGCGCGAATCGGGCGCATCGACTTCGTGGGCAATGAGACCCTCAGCGACCGCGATCTTCGAGGGCTCATTGAGACCAGCCGCGCCTGGTGGTTTCTCGGGGGGCAATACAGCGAGCCCGAGTTCGAGGCGGATCTTCAACGCATCGTGCAAGAATACGGCAATTACGGTCATCTCGAGGCCGAGGTATTGGGGGCCGAGTTCGAGTACGATGAGCGAGGGCGGCGGCTCTACATCACCGTGCACATAGAAGAGGGTCCCCTCTATCGCGTCGCCAGCTTGGACCTTCAGGGCAACGTCGTCTTCGAGGATGAGGAGATCCTCCAGACCCTTGGCGCCCGCCCCGACGAAGTGCACGATCGCAGTCAGGTGCAAAGCGATGTTGGGGTCATCACCCAGGGCTACAGCGATAGCGGGTACGTCAACGCGCAGGTTACCCCGCAAGTCATTCTCGACCGGGAAAATCACACCACCGACATAGTCCATCAAATCAACGAAAACGAACTCAAGTACGTCCGGGAGATCCGCATCACGGGCAATACGATCACCCGCGACGACGTCATCCGCAGCCGGGTGCGTTTGGATCCCGGCGACCGCTTCGACGGCAGCGCGCTTCGGCAGACACAGCAAGAATTGCAGCGCACGGGCTACTTCGATGAGGTTCGCTTTAGCTTGGAGCCCCTTGAGGACGATCCCCGCTATGAAAACCTCCTCATTGACGTGGAAGAAGCCCAAACCGGCGAGTTCACGTTCGGGCTTGGTTTTAGTCCCGATGATGGCATAGGCGGACACGCCAACCTGCGGTTCACGAACTTCGATATCACTAACCCCTATTCCTTCTCGGGCGGCGGTCAACAGTTGCAGGCGGAAGTCAATATCGCCCGGCGGCGAACCGAGTTCAACTTGGGCTTCACCGATCCCGAAATCGCCGGGCTGCCCCTTATGTTTGGCTTCGACGCCTATAATCGTTCGGTCCGGCCCCGCGGCGCCATGCGATACCGGGAGGACTCCAGCGGCGGGCAGATTCGTGTTGGGAAAGAACTCTCGCCCTTCATGGACACCACGCTGGCGTTGCGCTACCGGGACCTCCAGATTCGCGACCTGCCCCGCTTCTCGTCGCGCCAGCTCCGGCGCGAGCGCGGTGGACGCACCACCATCAGCGCCGTATGGGATATCAACCGCGACACCCGCGACAATCCGCGCAACCCATCGGAAGGCGCGCGCCATCATTTCGAGGCCGAACTCGCGGGATTGGGAGGCGACAACGAATTCATCCGGCTGGAACATGATTCCACGTGGTACTACTCTTTCGGCGACCGGGACCAATTTGTGCTGTCCTATCGCACCCGCGAAGGCTATGTGACCGAGTACGGCAGTTCCGATTTTGTTCCGTTGTCCGACCGGTTCTTTGCTGGCGGCACCACCACGATTCGCGGCTACCGCAACCGCGAAGTGGGCCCCAAGGAACGCCGCTTCTGGATATTCGGCCCCTTTGACCGGGTAGGAGGCCAGTTGCGCATCATCAATAACCTGGAAGTTAAATACGACGTTCTGGATCCCCTCCGGCTGTACAGCTTTGTGGACGGCGGCGCGGTATGGGCGGTTCCCAGCGATATCGACGCAAGCGATCTGCGCTTCAGCGGGGGCGTCGGCCTTGGCTTTGACGTTCCCATGCTAGGGCCGGTCCGCCTCGACTACGCCCATCCCATAAACCCCGACCGCTCTCAAAGCAGCAGCGGCCGCCTTCACTTCCAGACGGGGATGGGTTTTTAACTTCGCCGGTATAACATCCAGGATCAAACCAATCGATGAGACGGCTCCCGGAACGTTCTTCGGGAGCCTCTCTTGTTTTGCCGCCCTTATGCGCAAATAATCATAAGTACGACTACGGAATTCTGGAGGGGCGCAAGCCATTGTAGCAAGGGCGCGCCCTTGCTAGACTTGTTCGTGGTGATTAAACGGAAGGAGGGTTATACTAGTGAGAGCGGTTGTGCAACGAGTGACGCGGGCGTCGGTGGAAATAGATGGC
>PUOI01000549.1 GCA_003552765.1 Candidatus Hydrogenedentota bacterium
AACATTGACGCGCTCTGTTTGAATCACTACTATCTTATTCTCAACTAGCGGATGAACCAAGGAGAAACCACCATGGAACTACCCCCCCACATTTTTCGTGAGTACGATGTGCGCGGCATTGCCGGCCGCGATCTCGATGAAACGGTGATGGAGACGCTGGGGAAGGCGCTCGCCGCTTTCATGCGGGGCAAGAAGAAGCACAACTGCGTGGCCGTGGGACGCGACGGCCGCCACACGTCCAAGGCCTACGCCCAGGCGGCGATTGACGGGCTCACTGCCTGCGGCCTCGACGTCATCGACATTGGCGAGGTCCCAACGCCGGTGCTGTATTACGCCTTGTTCACGCTGGACGTGGACGGAGGCGTCATGATTACGGCGAGCCACAATCCCTCTGAATACAACGGGATGAAGGTCGCCGTGGGTCAGTCCACGCTTCACGGCGAAGACATCCAGAAGCTGCGCAAGCTCGCCGAGAAAGGGGACTTTCCCAAGGGGAAAAAGAAGGTCACCATCACCCGCACGGACCTGGTTCCGAAATACCAGCAGCGTATCGTGCGCGGGGTCAAGTTGCAGCGAAAGCTCAAGGTCGTGGTGGACGGAGGCAACGGCGCTGGCGGGCCCGTGGCCGTCCCGTTGTACGAACGGCTGGGCTGTGAGGTCATCCCGCTGTATTGCGACGTGGACCCCGACTTCCCCAACCATCACCCCGATCCCACCAAGGAAGAGAACCTTCAGGAGCTTATCGCCAAGGTGAAGGAAACAAAGGCCGATTGCGGCATCGCCTTCGATGGCGACGTGGACCGCATCGGCGTCGTGGACGAGAAAGGCGACATCATCTGGGGCGACAAGCTGCTCATCTTGTTCGCGCGCGCCGTGCTCCAGGAGAAGAACAAGGCCACGGTTATCGGCGAGGTCAAGTGCTCGCGCACCCTCTACGAAGACGTGGCCAAGCACGGCGGCAATCCCATCATGGGGCGGACGGGCCATTCGTTGATCAAGGCGGCGATGAAGGAGCATAACGCCGAACTCGCCGGCGAGATGAGCGGCCACATCTTCTTCAAGCACCGCTGGTACGGATTCGATGACGCCATCTACGCGGGAGCGCGCTTGCTTGAACTCTTGAGCAAGGGACGCCGGCCGCTCAGCCGCCATCTCGCCAGCATCCCCACGATGCACTCCACCCCGGAAATCCATGTGGAAACGAGCGAGGAACGCAAGTTCGACATCGTCAAACAGGCCACGGAGTATTTCCAAAAGGACTTGGGACTCGACGTCAACACCATAGACGGCGCGCGCATCGAGTTCCCCGATGGCTGGGGCCTGCTTCGGGCCTCCAATACCTCGCCCGTGCTGGTGATGCGGTTCGAGGCGAAAACGCCCGAGCGCCTCGAAGAAATCAAGAAGATGGTCGAGGATAAGGTGAAGGAACTCAACAAATAGCGCGCTTATCGGCGGAAGAGATGGCTCTCACGCAGTAGACTGATCTGCTCGTCGCCCATCGAGATGAGCTGGCCCAAGGGCAAAGCGTTGAGGAGCGACTGCGCGGTGAACTCCGCCACTTCGAGCCGATCATAGGCCTCGAGCAATGAGCCGCCCGTCACCAGCGTGGCGTCGTTCTCGAGAAGGACGGCGGGGCATTCAGCGGATAGCGCTTCCGCCAACGTATCGTTCTCCGAGAACTGAGCGCCGTAGGGAAACTTGGGGGCTTCGCGCAACATGGCGTAGCTCTCTGGAATTGTACGCGTGTCGAAGGGGCCTTCCGTGACTGCAAAGGCGGTGACGGAAGGCCCTTGAGCCGAGCAGATCGCCTTCGTCTCGGGGTGGCGCTCGTACACCCTTTTGTGCAACAGCGTCGAACGGCTCGGCAACTTGCCGTTCTCCCGCTGGCCCCCGCTTACCAGCACGAGGTCCTCCTCCGTGAGATATTTCCGGTCTTGGCCTGTTGGCGTGATCAAGAATGCGTCCGGTCCCACCCGCGCCGACACCACGCCTTCCGTGCTGGTCATGATCTGCTGGTCGTAGGCCCGGTGAACAATCTCGCGGATGAACTTGCGCAGTTTCTTTTCCTTGTTGGTGTGTTGTTCCGGGGTGAACTCGGGCAATTCGGGGCGGTGGCGCCGGAACATCTGGATCTGATCCGGCGTCAGCACCTGGTAGGGGCCGATCATGCGCGCCTTGATGATGAGCCGGGCGCAGAAATCCAGCGTTTCAAAGCGTTGATAGGCCTCTTCCATCGTCCGGCCCGCGCACACCACGCCGTGATTCTCAAGCAGCACGCTGTCGTGGCCCTCCGCGAAGGCGCGCGCGATGTTCTCCCCCAGTTCGGCGCTTCCCGGCGTGGCATACGGCGCGAATCCCACCTGACCGCAGATGTCCGCGGCCTGCGCCAGGATGTTCGTGTCGGGCCGTTCGCGCACGATGCTGAAGGCCACCAGCGCCGATGGGTGGGCGTGGATGACCGCCCCCACGTCGGGCCGGGCCGCGTAGATGGCCTGATGAAACGGGAACTCGGACGACGGCCGGTGAAGGCCGGTCACCGTCCCATCGGCGCGAACCCGCACAATGTCCTCCGCCCGCAACTTGGCCTTATCCACCGCCGCTGGGGTGATCCACATGGAGCGTTGCTCGTCCAACAGCGAGATGTTGCCGCCCGAGGTCGTGGTCATTCCATAGAAATACACCCGCTTCATATACATAACGATGAGATCACACGGGTGCATGAGATGGTGCTTCATAGAGGCGGTTCTCCAGAGAAAAATGGGGGGCTGCGCCGGGATTACTGGATACGCTTGGCGTTTGCTGCAGGCGGATTATAATCGCCTTGAAGTCCCGCCGTCCAGCGGCTGGCTTGGCCAGGGGCAACCCAGGTCAAATACAACCGGAACCATGCTCACTTGAAGAATTGCATGAGGCATAACAACCGGTAGCCCGGAGTGTCCCCCCCTGAGCACCTTCTCAACCCTTAATCTGTGGATACCCCGGTTACGTCTGACTTAGCCTGCCATGCTGTCACAAATCAAATCCATCCCGTAGGGATGACAGCTGGTAGCCGGGGGTTGAGGCCGCGTGCGATAGCGCGCGGGCGATACCCCCGGAAACAGAACCCCACCCATCGACCCCTTTAGGGGTCGCAGCAGCTGCATGCACAAGAGTTCTGCGACCCCTACCGGGGTCGTCGAACTGGGCTTGCGATCCTGGGGTATCGCGCGCTGCGCGCGCTTCAACCCCAGGCTACTATCTGTGACCCCTCTGGGGTCGTTTGGGTATTCACCCTCGCATGGAGACAAGGGTGCAGCGTTCCATGTGAATTCCAACCGGCGCCAATCGTGGAGCGCAACGCCGCATTGCCCACAAATTAAGGCCTGAAGAGGCACTGAGTCCGCCGGCTCAAGTATCCGGGAGACGGCGCCGAACAATGCAGTAGGGCGGGCGTATTCTCGTGGCGGCGCTTGGACCGCGAGGATACGCTCACCGTGACCGGGAGCGCCTGGCTCGAACACCCACGCAAAAAAAACATTCACCAAGAACGATCAGGGGTAGTATTATGTCTTTCTTAAGTGATATGCGGCTCACCACGAAGCTTGTTGGAATGTCCGTACTGTTACTTGTGATTATTGGCGCCGCCTTGACCGCTGTTTCGTTTGTCAACTCGCGCGGTATGGCCGAGGACCTAACCGGCCACACATTACGCATGAAGATTGAGGGCGACATCAACGCTGCGCAGCTCTATCTGCGCGAACACTACGGAGCGATCCAGCAATCCGGTGGGGAGTTGGC
>PUOI01000370.1 GCA_003552765.1 Candidatus Hydrogenedentota bacterium
AGCCTATTGCATGGCTCGCGAGATGGGGGTATTGGGTTATTCGGCCGCGAAAGAATCGGGGCAGATTCAAGGCGGCTTTCACCGGGCCCACCTCATGGATGGCGATGACTTCGAGGTGTCCGCTGTCGAGCCGGATGGCGGGATTCAGGCAGATGCCACCGCCGTAATAGCGGGCGTTCGCGACGGCCACTTCCAGAAAGCGCCCTTCGAGGGGTTCATCGTCGACGGTGATCTCGAAGTGATTGGCCCGTAACCGCAGCACTTCCCACAGGAGCGCGCGGGGAAAGGCCAACAGCCGGCCGCGGGAACGGTTCACGCGCTCCGCCACGCGGCCGCCGGTCCCGAAGCAGGCGGCGTTGATGAAGTAGCTTCGACCCCGGCCGCCTTCAAAGGTCTGGTATTCGGCTTCGCCCACGTCGGCGGCGAATAGGCGGGGCGTTTCGAACAACGTTGCAACGCGCCGCCGGGACAGGCCAATGGTGCGGACAAGATCGGAGCCTGTGCCAAGGGGCAACGGCGCAAGGGCGGCCTCGGGATTGATGGGCGCGCCGTCCCAGAAGAATCCGTTAACCACCTCGTGGTGAGTGCCGTCTCCCCCCGCGCTAACGATGCGATCGTACCCGTCGTACAGGGCTTCGCGGGTCAACGCGGCGGCGTGACCGGGATAGCGCGTGGTGAAAATAGCGGGACGCGGCGCCACGGCGCGGAGTTGCGCCTCGAGTTCGTCCCATTCCCGCTGCGCGCGTCCGCCGCCCGCGCCAGGATTGCGCACGACGGCGACCGCGCCGCTCCCCCCCCAATCCGCCGCCCATGGGCAGTCAGACCCGCACATCCGAGCTGTGGCCCAAGCGGTGCTCATGCCGGCCGAGGAAGGGCTGGAGGTGGCCAACCAGAAACTCGGTGACCTGTTGCGGCGCGCGGCCCACGAACTTGGACACATCAAGCACGGCATCGAGTTCCTCCCGGCTCATGCCGATGGCGGGTTCCGTAGCGAGGCGGTCCAGAAGATCGTTGTCGCCGCCGTGCTCCTTGACGTTGACGCCCGCAGCCTGGGAGTGTTTGCGGATGACTTCGTGCAGCTCTTGCCGGTCGCCGCCCCGTTTCACCCCTTCCATGATGATGGTCTCGGTGGCCATGAAGGGGAGTTCCTCCCGAAGGCGTTTCTCGATCACCTTGGGGTAGACCACGGGGTTCTCCATCACGCTGAGGTACAAGTTGAGCACGCCGTCCGCCGCAAGGAACGCCTCGGGTAGGCTAAGGCGCCGGATGGCGGAATCATCCAGCGTGCGCTCGAACCATTGCACCGCCGTGGTGAATTCGCTGTGCAGGGGCATCGTCATCAAGAAGCGGGAAAGGGCGCAGGCCCGTTCGCATCGCATCGGATTGCGCTTGTACGCCATGGCCGAGCTGCCGACCTGTTTGGCCTCGAAGGGTTCCTCGACTTCCTTGAGGTTCTGGAGCAGGCGCAGGTCCGTGCCGAACTTGTGGGCGCTCTCGCCGATGCCCGCCAGCACGCGCAGGACGTGCGTGTCCACCTTGCGGGGGTAGGTCTGGCCCGTCACGGGATAGGACGCCTCGAATCCGAGCTTTTCCGCGACCAGCTGATCGAGCTGCCGGACCTTCTCCTCGTCCCCATCGAACAGACTGAGAAACGACGCCTGGGTGCCCGTCGTTCCCTTAACGCCCCGGCAGCGCAATCGTTGAATGGCCGCCTCCAGGTCCTCCGCGTCAAGGAGCAGGTCCTGGGCCCACAGCGTCGCGCGTTTGCCGACGGTGACTACTTGGGCGGGCTGATAATGCGTGAACCCGAGCGTGGGCAGATCTTTCCACTTCTCCGCGAAATCCGCCAGGCGCGCGAGGACGTTGACGGTCTTCGTGAGCAGCATTTCAAGCCCTTCGCGTATGAGCAGAAGGTCCGTGTTGTCGCCCACGAAGCAGCTCGTGGCGCCGAGGTGGATGATCGGCCGAGCCTTGGGCGCCACGTCGCCGAACGCATGGATGTGGGCCATGACATCGTGGCGCGTCTCGCGCTCATAACGCTGAGCGGCCTCGAAATCAATGTTGTCCACGTTGGCGCGCATTTCCGCGAGCTGATCGTCGCGGATATCGAGCCCCAGTTCTTGCTGCGCCTCGGCCAATGCGATCCAACAGCGCCGCCACAGCGTGAACTTTCGTTGAGGACTCCACAACGCCACCATCTCCGGCGTGGCCACGCGCTCGGCCAAGGGGCTGGTGTATCTATCTTGGGACGTATTCTCTGTCATGGTTTCACTTTCCTTCGGGGGAGAATGGACAAGATGGACAGGATAAACGGGATAGACGACATAATCCATGGACAGACGCACCGAAGACCCCGCCAGATTGATCAAGCCGGCTTAAAGTTTTGGACTCCGCCTGTCGATTTTGTCCATCCTGTCCATTCCTACTCCGTGACATCCATTGCGGCCAAGGCGTAGCCGCCGCCGTCCGCCGCCAGGGCGGCGACCGATGTGACCGCGTTGGTGAACGAGGCGAACACGCCCTTATTCAGAAGCATGTCGCAGGCCTCTTCCGGCGTCGTGGCGTGGAGCGAGTCCGTGAGGTCCACCCCAATGCTATTGCGTTCATACGTAGCCACGAAGAAGCACCAGCTTGGCCTCAACGGCATGCGCCGCACTTCCAGGCCATCGTCGCGCACCACGCCAAGCCAGCCCGCCGGTTCACCCCGGCCATCGGCCACGGCGGCGATGCGGGGGGTGTTGTATTGATCCTTCTCAAAGTCGAGCGCGTGCAAGCCCTGAATAAGCGCATCGCGCACGGGCGCGCCTCCATCGATCTTCTCCGCGATGGGCTCGGTGTGGCTGCCATTGGTGACGACCGCAACCGCATCCCCGGCCACGATCCGCACGCAGTTATAGGCGATGTAGGGATTCTTCTCGATGTCGCTCTCGTACCCCGCCTTGGGGATGATAGCGACGTGCCGCGCGCCTGGAACGGCCCGGCGATTCGGGAAGGAACGGCTCGACACGCGATAAGACGCGCATAGTTTCCCCTCGGGGTTCAGCCCCACGCATACAATTCGGCCAACGTACATGCTTTCTCCTTGTTGAAAGGTTTAGGATGGATGCCGGCAAGATGCCGGCGCTACGGACTTGTACACAAGATGAGGCGAGTGTACCCATTAGGACGCCAACAACACGAACATCACGAAGACGTGGGGCGAATTACCTTGCGCGCCCGGGCCATGGCTTCCTCGCCCTTCTCGCACCCGCTTCCCATCAATCCGTGTCTATCGGTGTCCATCCGTGGTTCCATCTCTTCACAGCGCCTCGGGATTCACACAGTTCGGCGGCGTTTCTCCGTTGAGGACAGCGAGGATGTTCTCCGCCGTCATTTCGGCCATACGGCGGCGGGTCGCGAACGAGGCGCTGCCGAGGTGCGGAATGAGCACCGCATTCTCGCATTGCAAGAGATCGGGGTGAACCTTGGGCTCCTTTTCAAACACGTCGAGGCCGGCGCCAAAGACTTCTCCGTCTTGAAGGGCGCGCGCCAAGGCCGCCTCATCGACCACGGGGCCGCGGCTGGTGTTGACAAGGACCGCGCTGGATTTCATGGCCTTGAACTCGGCCGCGCCAAAGGCCCCGCGCGTTTCGTCCGTGAGCGGGCAGTGAATGGATAGGAAGTCCGATTCCGCCAGCAGGGTGTCCTTGTCCACGCGCTCCGCGCCGAGTTCGGCCGCGACGGCCTCGTCGATGGGGCTGCGCGACGTGTAAAGGAGGCGCATGCCGAA
>PUOI01000304.1 GCA_003552765.1 Candidatus Hydrogenedentota bacterium
CAGAGATCGTTAGATACATCCACGACCTTGGCGCCCGGGTTAAGCTGCATATATGCGGCAACATCACCCACCTGCTGACCCCCATTAAGGAGATCCATGCAGACATCGTCGACATCGACTGGCAGGTAGACATGGTTGCTGCCAGGGAGGTGCTGGGCGCTGAAACCATCCTGTGCGGAAACATCAACCCGGTAGTCATTCAGGACCGAGGGCCCGATGAGGTCTATGCACTGACGAGAGAACTGGTGGAACAACAAAAAGGACAACGATTCATTTTATCCGGGGGATGTGAGATCACGGTCAACACTCCATTTGCTAATCTGCTGGCCATGCGCAGGGCCAGCTTGTAATATGGCATACCATGAAAGAACTGCTGGAACATATTGCATACTGCATCGAGTATGGTAAAATAAACATCCAGTCGCCGTTTCCTCCCGACATGAAGGGAAAAAAGGGGGCAGATGAATACACAAAGGAGGCCCTGGATGCGGGAGTAAGTCCGCATAAGGTGCTTACCGAAGGCTTGATGGTGGGGATGGACAAGGTGGGGAAGAAGTTCAGGGAAAACAAGGTGTTTGTCCCCCAGGTGCTGATGTCGGCCAAGGCCATGAATACCGCCATGGAGCATTTAATGCCGTTCTTTACATCAGGCGACATTACGCCCAAAGGCACCTTCATCATCGGAACAGTGTTCGGTGATCTCCATGACATTGGGAAAAACCTGGTTGCCATGATGCTCAAGGGCAATGGCTGGAAGGTCATAGACCTGGGCATGGACGTGGCTGCCGACAAGTTTCTTGACACATTGCATGCGCATCCCGATGCAGTTGTAGGCCTTTCGGCTTTGCTAACAACCACGATGTCCAACATGCAGCAGATTGTCGAACGCATCAGGGAGGAAAAGCCATCCACCCTGATCGCCGTTGGCGGAGCCCCGGTAACCAAAGAATTCTGTGATAAGATCGGGGCCGACATGTATGCTCCCGACCCGCAAGGATTGTTGGAGGAGCTTGAAACGGCATGTTAAAAACATACCCCTTACACCATGAGTGAAAACCAGGAAACCATGACAGGTAAAACGCGGATACAAATGGCCATGCGCCGCAAAAAAACCGACAGGGTCCCATGGGTGCCCTTTGTCGGCGTGCACGGCGGGTACCTTGTTGATATGCCGGCCGATGATTACCTCCGTGACAGCAACGCAATCATAGCGGGGGTTGACAAGGCGATCGATCTGTACCAGCCAGACGGCATTCCGGTCGTTTTTGACCTGCAAGTCGAAGCCGAAGCCCTGGGTTGTCACCTCCAATGGGCAAAAGATAACCCACCTGCCGTGGTGTCCCATCCACTTGCAGATGGTATAGGCATTGCAGACCTGCCCGAGCTCAACCCGGGTTCAGGACGGATCCCTGTATGCATGGAAGCCACCAGCATATTACGCAAAAAACATCCGGACATAGCGCTTTATGGCCTGATCACCGGACCCTTTACCCTTGCCCTGCACCTGGCCGGCACCAATATCTTTATGCAGATGATGGAGTCGCCGGACGAAGCACATACGCTCATGGAATACTGCCATGGCATATCGTGCAACATGGCTTCCTGGTACATGGAAGCAGGATGCGACGTGATCGCTGTGGTGGATCCCATGACCAGCCAGATAGACCCCGCCTCCTTCGAAATGTTTGTTGCTCCTGCGGTAACCAAGCTCTTCGACATGGTCCGCGACAGGAATAAGCTGAGCTCTTTTTTTGTATGTGGGTTCGCACAACAAAACGTGCCGGCCATGGCTGCCTGCAAACCCAACAATGTCAGCATTGACGAAAACATACCCCTTTCATTCGTCAGGGAGACGGCTGAGGAGCACCAGATCAGCTTTGGCGGGAACCTGAAGCTTACTTCCGTACTCTCCATGGGAAGCACCAAAGAGGTGGAAATGCATACCCTTGAAACCCTGGAGGAGGGTGGCGATACCGGGTTCATTCTTGCACCAGGATGTGATCTTGTCATGGAAACCCCCATTGAGAACCTGCAAGCGGTAACCCGTGTGGTAAGTGATCCTTACCACCGCGAGTTTGTAAAAACCCTGCAGGCAGCACCGGTCATTGAAGAGGTGCAGGACCTTTCGGAACGATGGCAAGACGACAAGGTGATCATCGACGTCATCACCCTGGACGCTTCCTCCTGTGCACCCTGCCAGTACATGGTGGAAGCAATGGAACTTGCCTCAAGGCCTTACGGCAATAAATTGCAATGCAACGAATTTTCCATAAAAAACAAGGAAGGGTTGCGGATGATGAAGGCCCTGGGAGTAAAAAACGTTCCCGTAACAGTGATGGACGGTGAAATCCTCTTTGTTTCACAAATACCGCCTGCCAGGGAAATCGAAAAGGCTATTCAAAAAAAGCTTGCCGCAAAAAACCTCTTGTAACCTGCGGGTAAGACAAAAATCACCAGATGGTTGAACTGATCATCATCACAGGATTTCTTGGAGCAGGGAAGACCACCTTGCTGAACCAGCTTGTCGGGCAAAGCCAGCACGGCAAAAAAACCGGTATCGTACAGAATGAGTTTGCCCCCATACGAGTGAAAGGTGAACTCCTTGAATTACCTGGAAACACATATCCTGTCATGGAGGTAAACAACGGATCTGTTTTTTGCGTATGCCGGCTCAGCCATTTTACCAGTGACTTCAGCCGTTTTATTGCGCAACACAAGCCTGACCGGGTCTTTCTGGAAGCCTCCGGATTGTCTGATCCGTCCTCTCTTGCAGAGATCCTGAATGATCCACGCCTGGGCGGCCGGGTCCGGCTACATGCCATGATCTGTGTAGCTGATGCGACTATGCTCGGAAAGACGGATAAGCTGGTGCGTTATGTGCGGCAACAGCTCATGCTTGCAGACAGCATCATCCTGAACAAGATGGATGCCCCTGGCCATGATGGCAAGGAGCAGCTGGAGGGGTATATCCGCTCGCTGAACCCCCACGCCGCGATCATCCCTGCGACCTATTGCAATGTACGCATGGGGGATGTAATTAAACAACGCGAAGACCAAAGCCTTCCCCTGGGACGTTCCACACGTCCTGACGTTCGATCCATGGTTTTGCGCACTGCCAAGCCCTTAACTGGTGATGGAATGCATGCATTTTTGCAGGAATTTTCGCCAAAGGCATACCGGATCAAGGGTTTGATAAAAACGGACAAAGGCCTCTGTTCCGTACAATGCGTGCGGGATCAGATGGAAACCAGGCTGCTCGAAGGAAGGGAAGGCAACACGGAATTGATCGCCATCACGGATGCTTTTACCCTCGGTCAATGGAAGAAGGGGTATGAAACCTTCAGCACGCATCACCCATGATCCGTACGTTCAGTTTCCCATACAAGGCATTGCAGGTAACGGCAGTTGACCTGGAGAGGCAGATCGGATCTGTCTCCGGGAAAAGCCATAGGGCCTTTGCAGATGTGTATGATGAAGTGCTGAAAGATTCGGCATGCCTGATTGACATGCGCGCAGGATATCGTGTGTTTGAAGCAATGGATGTGGACAAGGAGCATCACATCCTCCGCATTGGTTCGGTTAGTTTTCAGGTGGGCCCAATCATAGTGCAACAACTGAAGGGGAGCAGTGGTGTCATTGTCTTTGCCTGTACTGCGGGAGAAGCAATCATGCAGGAAGCGCGCAGGTTTTTTTCGCTTGGCGATCCGCTCAAAGGCTATTTGTATGATATCGTGGGGTCGGTTTGCGTGGAAAAAGCAGCCGATCTGC
>PUOI01000354.1 GCA_003552765.1 Candidatus Hydrogenedentota bacterium
ATGTAAGCTGTCGTTGGCGAGTCGTCACGAGATTGGGTCAAAGGGTCCCGTCGCGTTCAAGTTTCGACTGACATTCAATACAATACCGCGCCGAGGGAAACACTTCCAGCCGTTTCTTGGGGATGTCCGTTCCACATCCCTCGCAATTGCCGTAGTTGCCCTGTTGGATGCGGTCCAACGCTTCGTTGATCTCACGCAACCGCTCGGTTTCTCCGCTGGCGATATTGAGGGCGGTCTCGCGCTCGAAGTTGTCGGTCCCAAACTCCGCGTATGAGGTGATGTCCGCTATGTTATCGCCACTGTTATCGTGCAGGCTGGATTCCTCGATGCGCTTGATGCCTTCACGAAGGCGTTCTTGTTCGGCAAGGAGAAGCTTTTCAAACTTCTTGGCCTCCCGCTTGTTCATACTGTAATGCCTCCAAGTTGAGCGACGCAACGGTCGCATATTTCCGGATGCTCGGGGTGGCTTCCCACCGACTCCTTGTAATTCCAGCACCGGGAGCACTTGGCGCCCGGCGCCTTCGACACATCTATCCGCAACGCGCCGCCTCCCACCGTTAAGGCGGATTCGACCGTGCACTTCGACACGATGAACACCCACGGCAGTTGCGACTCCTTAGCCCGGAGCAGCTTCTCCATCGCGGCGTCCGCAGGGGTCAAGGTGACCTCGGCCTCAAGGGAATTGCCGATGGTCTTGGCGCGCCTGGCCTCCTCAAGGGCCTTGGAAACCTCGCCCCGGATGCGCATCAGCTCGTCCCAGGTGTGAAGCAAGGGACCTTCCAGAAGATACTCCTCCTTCACGCCGGGAAACACGGCGAGGTGCACGCTTTCGGCCGTGCGCAAATGCTCTGGCAGATGCTCCCAAGCTTCGTCGGCCGTATAGGGCATGACCGGCGCCAGCAGTTTAAGCAGATCGATCAATATCTCCGCCATCACGGTCTGGGCCGCGCGCCGTTCCCGGCTGTCCTTGGCGAAGGTGTACAGCCGGTCCTTGAGGATGTCGAGATAGAATGAACTCATCTCCACGGTACAGAAATTATGCACGCCATGGAAGACTTGATGAAAGTCGAAGCGCTCGTAACTGGTCAGCACGCGTTGTTTAAGCATCTGCACTTGGTGCAACGCCCACGCGTCCACTTCCTCCAAATCGTCATACGAAACGGCCGCCTCCAGCGTAAAATCGTACAAATTGCCCAGGATGTAGCGGAACGTGTTGCGCAACCGGCGGTAGGTGTCCTTGATGTGTTCCATGATTTGATCGGAGATACGCACGTCCTGCCGGTAGTTCTCTGAGGCGATCCACAGCCGCGTGATGTCCGCGCCGTATTGCTTCATCAGCTCATCCGCCCCGAAGCTGTCCCCCAGCTTCTTGCTCATCTTGCGGCCTTCCACGTCGATGACGTAGCCCGTGGTGACCACCGTGCGGTAGGGCGCAGCGCCGCGCGTTCCCACCGCGAACAGCAGGCTGCTCTGAAACCAGCCGCGGAATTGGTCCGTGCCTTCGAGATACATGTCGGCAGGCCACGTGAGATCGGGGTGGCGTTCGCATACAGCCGCATGGCTTATCCCGGAGTCAATCCACACATCGAGGATATCGTTTTCCTTCTGGAACTTCTTCCCACGGCAGAGCTTGCATGCGGCCCCCGCCGGCATGAGGGCGGCCGCGTCCGAGTCGAACCACCGGTCGATGCCGTTCTCCTCTGAAAGGGCCAGTCCCTCGATCTTCTTGAAGCTCTCGCTGGTCGCGTAGGGCTCTCCGCAGTCCGCGCAGTAGAACACCGGGATGGGTACGCCCCATACCCGCTGCCGGCTGATGCACCAGTCCGGCCGGTTTTTCAGCATGCTGCGCATCCGCTCCTCGCCCCACGCGGGCAGCCACTGGACTTCGCTGGCGGCCTGGTCGGCCCGTTCGCGGAAATCCTTGTGGTCCATCGAAATGAACCACTGCGGCGTGGCCCGGTAGATGACCGGATTGGAGCAGCGCCAGCAATGGGGATAGCTGTGGTCGAACAACTCGTGGTTGAGCAAATGACCGCTGTCTTCGAGGTCCTTCACGATGACCGTATTCGCCTCGAAGACGTGCAATCCTTCATACTGACGGGCCTCCGCGGTGAAACGGCCAAGTCCATCAAGCGGAGACAGCGGCTTGATCCCGTATTCGGCGCCCACAATATAGTCTTCTTGACCATGGCCCGGCGCGGTATGAACGCAACCCGTGCCCGCGTCAAGGGTAACGTGGCCGCCAAGGATGACGGGGCACATGCGGTCCGCGAAAATGCTGTGACGATACTGAAGCCCTTCCAGCTCCGCGCCCTTGAACTCCGCCACCTTCTCATAGTTCTCGATGCCGCAATCCAGCATCGCCCGATTGGCCAACCCCGACGCCATGATGAGGTTCTCGCCATTGACCCGCAGCGCCACATACTCATAATCGGGATGCACCGCGATGGCCAGGTTGGCGGGCAAGGTCCACGGCGTCGTGGTCCAAATCACAAAGGATGCCGGCCCCTCCACGCCAGGAATAGCGCTCTCGGCGGTGAACTTCACATACACGGCGGGAGAAACATGACTCGCGTACTCAACTTCCGCCTCCGCCAGCGCCGTCTGGCAATGGGCGCACCAGTACACCGGCTTCAGGCCCCGGTACACGTAGCCATCCAAATACATCTGGCCGAACACCCGCACAATGGTGGCCACGTACTCGTTGCGCAGCGTCAGGTACGGGTTGTCCCAGTCCCCCACCACGCCCAAACGCTTGAAACCCTGCCGGTGCAAGTCCACGTACCGGGACACAAAGTCCCGGCACCGCTGGCGAATTTCGTTCGGGCTCAACGCCCCGGCATTATCCCCCACTTCCGTGAGCACCTTGTACTCAATGGGCAGCCCGTGGCAGTCCCAGCCCGGCACATACGGCGCGTCATAGCCCGCCATTTGTTTCGACCGGACCACGAAATCCTTGAGCACCTTATTGAGGGCGTGCCCGGCATGGAGATCGCCGTTGGCATACGGCGGGCCATCGTGAAGCACGTACTTCGGCCGGTCCTTGGAGGCCTTCCGCAAGGCCCCATAGAGGTCCATTTCGTCCCATTTTGTCAACCGTTCGGGTTCGCGCTCGGGCAGATTGGCCCGCATTGGAAAGCCCGTTTGAGGGAGGTTGAGCGTTGTCTTGTAGTCCATGAAAGCCGTTCTCTTGATTTATACGTATAGTGCGCGCACGAAAAACTCGCCCGCGCAAAAAACGCTGTTAAGGTGGTCTTGAAAGGGGAATACTGGAGAAAGACCCCAATTGACGGGAGAATAACCCTTGCCCGCGCTGTCTAACTCCTTAGTGATAAACCCGGCGTATGCGAATCGGCCGCTTCAGGCTGGATTCTTATCCCACGCGAATGTGCCGAAACGTACCACAATCCACGAAAGAAAGTCAAGAAATGGCGCAGATTTTGCTAGGAAAACGCATTGATACATTCAACCTCACAAATCACGCTTTCAGGCGCATGATAGTTCCACATAAAGATGTCAAAGACGGGGATTAACATCCGCTTCCGTTTTCGCGTAGAGCATACATGATTCCAGGATAACCGAACATGCCCTACCGCTGCTGAATGGAGAACAACAAATTTCAACGCGCTCAACGATGTTTGTCTGCCGCCGTGTGATGTGGCATACTCGAACATCTCGACTTTAACACACCAACGATTTTTGCCAAAGCACATGGAGGTAACGCCGTATGCATGATGCGCCGCGCATATGTTTGTTCTTGGCGGCGG
>PUOI01000568.1 GCA_003552765.1 Candidatus Hydrogenedentota bacterium
CAGTCCCAAAGCAACAGAAGCCCAGCATGGGATGCAACATCAAGTGGAAGCCGGGCAACCAGCCCTCCTATGGTTGAATGCGGCTCCTGCCATGCGGGAGTTTTTGTAAACGGCCTTTCACCGTAGCCGGCAGCACAACGCTTTTGTTAAACCGTGATTGCAACCTAAACAAGAAGGAGAAAACGCAGCAATGACCAAACAAGATCTTATCGACGCCCTGAACGAAGACTTGGCCAAGGAACTATCGGCGATGATTCAGTACATCACCTACGCCGCGAAGACCACGGGCCCAACACGCCCCCAACTCTTCAACTTCTTCATGTCGGAAGTGCCCGACGAGACCGCGCACGCGCAATTCCTGGCCAACAAGATCGTCGCACTGGGCGGGGAACCCGTCACCACACCGGCGCCGGTTCCCGCGGCAAAGGACAACCGGACCATGCTTGAGAAAGTCCGCGAGGCGGAAAAAGACGCCATCGAATCCTATTCGAAGCGGGCGGAACAAGCCTCGGAATACGGCGACGTGGGCCTTCAGGTTGCCCTGGAAGACATGGTGCGCGACGAGACCAATCACTTCGAGGAAACCGAACGCATGCTGCGGGAATGGCACATCTAGAGACGTTTTCCCAAGAAGCATCGCATTAGGAAGGGCGGGCGGCCTACTCGAAGGCGCGCAAACGAATAGAGACCGTTGCGGAAGTTCGCGGACGCGGGTTGCTTACCCCAGACAGGGGAGCAAGTCTGCGTTCGCGTTCTTTCTGTGAGATGGGGATTACACGGGAGACTGTGCGGCATTGCGAAGCGATAGGCGCCATGGCGCGCGCCGCCTTGATGCATACGCCCTTCTTCGAGCAGGGCGCAATGGGCTCACACCGGCGGAAGCCGTACCCTATCATCCGCCAAGCCCAAAATATGGTCATGTGTGCGGGGTCATTCGCGGCTTATCAAACTAATTTGCGCCACGGGGACCGCTCCTATCGCCGTTTGAGCCGCCATTGGAACGCACTTTACGGGCAACGTCGTTGTGACGCTCCATGGCGAGATCGAGGAACTCGTCGGGAAGATTCGTGTCACGCGGAAAACTGGTGAGCGTGTACCCGTATCCGCCGATAAGCTGCTCCAAATCTGAGGAAATCCGGTCCAGCACCCGCTGGGCGCCGTCCTCGGGCGTCTCGACCAAGAGAATCGCCAGCCCCGTTTGGGAAAGGCTAAACACGTGGTCCGACCCGCGCAACTCCTCCGAGAGCCGCTGCCCCAACGATGGCAAGGCGTCCGTCTTGTTTTCGGGCGCGCATACGGTTATCAGCGTGGCAGCCGCTGGATACCGGATTGAACGCTCGATTTCTTCGTGCACGCGCGAGCGCAGGTAGGTTTCCGTCCGCAGTCCTGTTCCTGGGTCCCTGTAAACCAGTTTCTCCAGAAGCTTACACCGATCTTCCAACTCTCTGCGGGCACGCATTTCCTCTCTCAGCCGATGCTGCAAATCCTCCACCGCCTGTTTCCACTTCTGGGTCTCATCCATAAGACCATATGTCTCCATATCTCGCTTCCCCCCACCCCATTGTAGTCTCCTTTACGTAGCAACTTCCATGCCTCACTCGCCGAAATGCCGCAACCCCCTGTCACACAAGGTTTTGCGGTCCTGCCCCCCCTCGAACTCGGCACGGTTCATGTGTCCAATTCTCTTCCATTTGTCACAGGGTTTATCACAACTGACAAACCTTTATCGAGACACTGGTTCTTTTTTGCCTCAAGATCTTACTTGACAGGGTCTTCTCTCTGCGCTACTATAATCCCTGTACACTTCCGGGGTTACGGTGTGCGGGATTCGGGCAAGTCCGGGACCGCTAAGAAGAGCGGCCGCTTTCGTCACGCGGCGTAGCGGGGCTTCGTTGGCAGCCGTTTGAGGATTGTCTAGTCATTAAGACGCCTTGTATGGGCGGGCGGCTAGACGGTTGTATTGCCGAATTGGGGGGTGAATCAGATGAACGACAGTACTATCACTCCGCGCAATCCTCATATCCTGGTTGTGGAAGACAACCCAGCCCAACAATCGTATCTTGAGGAAATCATAACAAAGCTGGGCTATCGATGCACGTGCGCCAGCACCTGGGAAGAAGGCCTGGAATCCTTTGTGGAACGCAGCTTTGCGTGTGTCGTTATCGATTTGGGCTTGCCCGATGGCAACGGTTTGTCCTTGGTATCGGAATTCTGCCGCCGCGATTCCTGCGTTGTTCCCATCATCCTCACGGGAGATCAGAGCGCTGAAACGATAGTCGAAACCATGCGGGCCGGGGCATTTGATTATTTGACAAAGCCCGTGGACGGCGCCACCCTCCGGCAAGCCCTCGCCCGCGCGCTGTCCCACCATACGGTGGTGCACGAACGCAGAGAACTCGTCGACCTTCTCTACAATGAACGCGAGCAGTTGCGCGCCCGTGTCGACGCCGCCACCAAAGATCTTCGAGAGTACGCCTCGGCTTGCGAGACCAGCAACCTGCGCCTGCGCGCGCTCCTGGAGCTTACCCGCCTTTCCACGTACTATTATTCCGATAAAATGCTTTTGCAGAACGTGTTCGAGCAGGTGGCGCAACTCGCGATTCCTTTGAGCGCCATCGTGTTGTGTGATGCAAATCGCCAGAAGATGGCCGCTGTCTACCACGATACCAAGGGGGAGATGGCATTTACCGAGGAAAGCGCCCAGGACGGTACGGCGGGTTACGACACCCTCTTGGCCGACGCCGACCCCGAGATGCTAGCGCGGAGCTGGTTCGAGCGGCATGGCGGAGGCGACATCTCTCACTTGAAGGGCCTCGTCTTTTCTGAAACCTTGTGGAGCCGGAAGGTATGTACAGTAGGGTTCTTCGTGAATGAATCCTTCATGGCAAGCGAGACGGATAATGAGTTCCTAGGAATGTGCGCCCGCTTGCTGGCGTTTGAATGGGAACAATGGAATTTGCTCGTCTACATCGCCCATCAGGCGAGCTTGGGCAACATCGCCACGGAACTGGTGCGCAACTTCATTCAACCTCTCACTGCCATCAAGTCGGCTGGGGAGATCATCCGCGAATCGTCCCGGTCCCCTGATGTGCTGCAGGGAGCGGAGATCATAGCGGACAACGTGGAGCGTCTGCGCCTCCAAACCCAGGAATTCCGGCGCCTGTCCACCCTTCGGGCCGATAGCGTGGAGACGGTCCGGCTTCAGGACTATGTAGAGCAAGCCTTGCAGATCCTTGCAGCGGCCACTCGCGACAAGAACGTGACCATCCATCGGGAATTCGAGAACGATTTCGAATGCGTCTTGCTAAACGGAACAGCCTTGGCCCGCACATTTCTGGACCTGCTAATTGGCGCCCTGCGCGCCGTGGATATGGGCGGCTCCATTTACGTCAGGCTAAAACAGGTTGCTTCCGACCGGCTCGCTTTCGAGTTAACGTATTCCGGCGGTGGCGCCGATTTCCTGGGCGTGGACAGGCTCGCGGGCCTGGACGGGAACAGACACCCCCATGCTCATCCCGCGGTACAGTTAGCGGAGCGCACCGTCCATATGTGCGGAGGCAGGTTGAGTATCGACGCCGATGAGGAGGGGCGCATGGTTTTGCGCATACTTCTTCCGGCCAACGCGGCAGATCCCACTAAGGATAAGGTGGCCACATGGTAGCGGATTCCTCGGCAAATCCAACCCTAAAGGGGGCGGGGAACGAGCCGTCTGAAGCGCTTCGCGTGCTCGTGGTCGACACGGACCCCGGCGTCCGATGG
>PUOI01000204.1 GCA_003552765.1 Candidatus Hydrogenedentota bacterium
CATCGCCAACACCCTGATCCAGAAGGATCGGGGTGTTTTTGTGTGTTCTCACTAGGTGCCCCTTCAGCCTTTAAGTTGTGGGTAGCCCTTATTCTTGGCGATGAGGTGGCACGGGCTTCCAGCCCGTGATTCATGGCCTGGAAGGCCATGCCACCTCCTAGCGCCTTCACTTTGGCGGTCAACAAGTTTAGGGTGGCCCGCGATCCTGGGGTATCGCGCGCTGCGCGCGCTTCAACCCCAGGCTACCATCTGTGACCCCGCTGGGGTCGTGTAGATGTTCACCCACGCATTAAGGGAAGGCTGCAGCGTTCCTTGTGAATTCCAACCGCAGCCCATCGTGGGGCGCTTGCATACCAGACAAATGTCTGGTATCATACCGATATGGCTCAGCAAAAGGACCGGCATAGCGCGCGGGAGCGGGTCTACCGCTTTGTACGGGAACGGTTGGCGGCGGGACGGCCGCCGACGGTGCGTGAAGTGCAAGAGGCCCTTGGATTTCGCGCGGTGCAATCGGCGCGGGAACATTTGGAGCGGCTCGTGGCGGAGGGCCGGTTGACGAAGCGCGCGGGCGAGGCGCGGGGGTATCGTTTGCCGGAGCCGGATGCGAAGCCTCCGGCGGCCTTGGTTCCCGTGTTGGGCCGCGTGCAAGCGGGCGCGCTAACCACGGCGGTGGAAGACATCGAGGGCTACGTCCCGGTTCAGCACAAGGCGGGGAGCGAGTATTTCGGGTTGCGCGTACAAGGCGACAGCATGACGGGCGCGGGCATTTTGGCGGGAGACATCGTCATTGTGCGGGCGCAACCGTCGGCGGATTCGGGGGCCATCGTGGTGGCGCTGGTGGAGGACGAGGCGACGGTGAAGCGGCTTCGTTTGCGCGGCCAACGCATCGAGCTGCACCCGGAGAATCCTGCGTTTTCCCCCATCACGCCGGAGGAGTGCCGGATCCTGGGCAAGGTGGTCGAGGTGCGCCGCTTTCTGGAAGAAGGGGAGGTCTAACCCCATGGAATCGCCCGCCCTGCCCAAGGGATGCGAACTCGTGACGGCGCGCGCGCTCCAGGCGGAGAAGGCGTCCTCCAGCGAAGACGCCTGGTCCCTCGCCGCGTTGGCGGGCCGTTTGATTGAACTCCGGGACTCGTTGAGCGTGGCGGCGGGGCTCATCGCGGAAGCCCAGCGCCAAGGCGAACCAGCGGTGTGGATCGGCGTGAGCGGCTCAAGCTTTTATCCGCCGGATTTCGCGGCGGCGGGCATTGATTTGGAGGCCCTGCCGGTGGTTCGCGTGGCCGATGAGGCCCAAGTCATGCGCGCCGCCGACACCCTGCTGCGTTCGGGCGGCTTCGCGGCGGCCGTGCTGGATCCCGGGCCTGGCGCGCGTACGCCGCTCAATGCACAGAGCCGGCTCGTGGGACTCGCGAAGCAACACCATACCGCCGTGATTCTGCTGACGCGCGGGACTCCCGCCGCCGGTTCCCAGGGCGGGCTGGCGTCGTTGCGCGGCGAAACCATCCGCAAACGCGCGGGATTCGGCCAGTTTGCCTGCGAATTGCGCATAGTAAAAGACAAACGCCGGGGACCGGGCTGGCGCCGCGTGGAGGTGTGCCGTGGACCGGATGGCCTGCATTAACCTGCCCGCGCTGCCCTTGCAAATCCTGCTGCGCGATTATCCGGCCTGGCGCAACGGGCCCGCCGCCGTTGTGGACCGGGACAAGCCTTCGGGCGTGCTGCAATGGGTCAACGAACAAGCCCGCGCCCGGCGCATCCTGCCGGGCATGCGCTACGCCGCCGCGTTGTCCCTGGCGCGCGATCTCCGGGCGGGTGAGCTATCGCCGGAGCGCATTCACGGCGAAGTGGAGCGCTTGACCCGGCGGCTTTGGGCGTTTACCCCGGGCGTTGAACCCGCGCCGGACGATCCGGGCGTGTTTTGGCTGGACGCCAGCGGATTGCATCGGCTGTATCCGGCGCTGTCCGAATGGGCCGCGTCCGTTTATAAAGCCTTGCGCGGGGAAGGGTTCGAGGTGGCGATCGCCGTGGGCTTTTCGCGTTTCGGGGTCTACGCGGCGGCGAAAGCCAACCGCGGAACCACCGTGTTCCGTAGCGCGGATCACGAGCGGAACGCCGTCCAGCGCACACCCATGGACCGGCTGGATCTCGATCCGGCGCTGCATCAGACGCTTTTCAAGCTCGGCGTCCGCACGTTGGGCGAATTCATCGCCCTGCCCGCCGCCAGCGTGCGCCGCCGCTTGGGCGCGCAAGCCCACGCCTTGCACCGGATGGCTCAGGGCGGTGAATGGCGTCCCTTGCAGCCGCGGCCCATCCCCGAACCGGCGGAACGGACGGCGGACCTCGAGTATCCCGAGACGCAGCACGATCGCCTGATGGCCATTGCCGCGCCCATGATGCGGCGTCTGTTAGAGGCCCTGGCGCAACGGCGCGAGACGCTGGAAGCGTTGCATCTCGACTTGAAGCTCGACAACGGCGCGCGCCAGCACGAACGCATCGCCCCAGCATCCCCCACGAACGACGCGAAACAGCTCACGTTGCTGCTCCGGTTGCGCTTGGAAAGCCTCGCGCTGCCCGCGGGGGTGGTGGAGCTGACGCTCCGCGCCGACGGAATCGCCACGGGGGAAGATCAGTTGAGCCTGTTTCAACACGCGCCCCAGCGCGGGCTCGACGCAGCGCGGGAGGCCTTTGCGCGAGTCCAGGCCGAGTTCGGCGATGGGGCCGTGGTCCGCGCGTGCTTGCGGGAGGGGCATCTGCCGGAAGCCGGGTTCTCGTGGGAGCCCCTCGACCGTCTCCGCGCGCCTGATCCCCCCCACTCCAGCTCCCGCCTTCTCGTGCGCCGCCTATACACACCGCCGATCACGCTGCCGCCGCGTCCGCGCCATGACGCCGGGGAGTGGTTCGTGGCGGGGGCCGCCGAGGGACCGGTCGAGGAAATGCTCGGCCCGTACGTCCTATCCGGCGGGTGGTGGATGCGCGAGACGGTCCGGTCGTATTACTACGTGCGCACGCGCAGCGGCCGGTGGCTTTGGGTGTACCACGACGCGAAACGGCGGCGCTGGTATCTGCAGGGAGAAGTGGAATGAACAGCGAAGTCGCCGAATATGCGCCGTTGTGGTGCAAGAGCAACTACTCCTTTCTCGAAGGGGCAAGCCATCCCGAGGAACTCGTGGAGGAGGCCCACCGCTTGGGGCTTCGAGCCATCGCCTTGACCGATCGCGACGGCGTCCACGGCGTGGTGCGCGCCCACAAGCGCGCTCAAGAACTCGGCGTGCGCCTCATCACCGGCGCGGAGATTACCCTGTGCGACGGGACCGAGATTGTCCTGCTCGCCATGGACCGGCGGGGGTACGCCAATCTGTGCCGCTTGATAACGAAGGGCCGGCTCCGTTTGCCCAAGGGGGTGAGCCGGGTAACGTGGGACGAAGTGTGCGAAGCCGCGGAGGGCCTTATCGCGTTGTGGGGCGGCGGCGCGAGCCTGCTTTCGGGAGAGGCGGAACCCGATGACGCAGCGGGCATGTTGCGCGAAAGTTTTGGCGATCGGCTCCATGCCTTACTCACGCGGCATCGCGAGGCGTGCGAGGTCCGGCGGGAGCGGCGCATCCGGGAACGGGCCGCGCGTTATGGCGTACCCACCGCCGCGGGGATGGAGGTGCTCTATCATGATTCCAGCCGCCGGGATTTGCAGGACGTGCTGACGTGCATCCGCCACGGCGTCACTTTGTCCACGGCGGGCCGACGCATCCAGCCGAACGCGGAACACGCCTTGCGCGCGCCCTCCAACTTCGCCGCGCTGTACGCGGATGACCCCGAATCCGTGGCGCGCACCCATGAAATCGCCTCGCGCTGCGCGTTTTCGTTGGACCAGATTTCCTACCGCTATCCCGTCGAGCATCTTCCCGGCAGCGCCGCGCCGCCCGAAGCCTTGCGCACGCTCACCTTCGACGGGGCGCGTTCGCGCTATCCCGAGGGCGTTCCGCCCAAAGTGCAGGCGCAACTCGATAAGGAACTCGCCCTCATCCACGACCTCCAATACGAAGGCTACTTCCTTACCATGCACGAGATCGTCCGGTTCTGCCGCGAGCAAGACATCCTCTGCCAGGGGCGCGGTTCGGCGGCGAATTCGGCGGTGTGCTATTGCCTCGGCATTACCGCGGTGGATCCCGTACGCATGGGCCTGCTGTTCGAGCGGTTCCTATCGAAAGAACGGGCCGAACCGCCGGATATCGACCTCGACATCGAGCACAACCGCCGGGAAGAGGCCATCCAGCATATGTACGCGAAATACGGGCGCAGCCACGCCGCCATGGTGGCCAACGTCATCCGCTACCGGCCGCGTTCCGCCGTGCGCGACGTGGGCAAGGCGCTGGGCATGCCGGAAACCGCCGTCGAGCGTGTGGCGCGCTTGCTGTCCCATCACGAAGCGCCGTCCGTGGAGACCTTTCGAAAAACGGGTATGGACGGTGAAAGTCCGTTGATGGCGAATCTGGCGCGGTTGACCCAAGAAATACAGGATTTTCCCCGGCATTTGTCCATTCATCCCGGCGGCTTTCTGCTGGGCCACGAACCCGTGGATACGCTTGTGCCCATCGAAAACGCGGCCATGGAAGGGCGCACTGTCATCCAATGGGACAAGGAAGACCTCGAGGATCTCGGCCTATTCAAGGTTGATCTGCTGGGCCTTGGCGCGCTCAACGTTGTCCATCGCAGCCTCAACCTCATCACGGCGCACCACGGCGTCACGCACACCCTCGCCAGCATCCCCGCCCAAGACGAGCCCACCTTCGAGATGATCCGCCAGGGCGACACCGTGGGCGTGTTCCAGATCGAAAGCCGCGCACAAATGGCCATGTTGCCGCGCCTCAAGCCGCGCAATTACTACGACCTCGTCATCGAGGTGAGCCTCGTGCGGCCCGGCCCCATTACGGGCGGCATGGTCCATCCCTACTTGCGGCGCCGCAACGGCGAAGAGCCCGTGACCTATCCCCACCCTTCGTTGGAGCCGATTCTGAAGAAGACCTTGGGCATCCCCCTGTTTCAAGAGCAAGTCATGCAACTCGCCATGGCGGCGGCCGATTACACACCGGGCGAAGCCGACCAGTTGCGGCGCGACATGGCGGCATGGCGCAAGGCGGGACGCATCGAACGTCACAGGGAACGCCTGATCGCGCGCATGGCGAAGAAGGGCATCCCCAAAGAATTCGGCGAACAAGTCTTCGAACAGATTCGCGGCTTCGGCGATTACGGCTTTCCCGAAAGCCACGCCGCCAGCTTCGCCCTCATCGCCTACGCCACCGCGTGGCTCAGGCGGCATTACCCCGAGGCCTATCTTTGCGCCATGCTCAACGCCCAACCCATGGGATTCTACAGTCCCGCCACTCTCGTCGAAGACGGCAAACGCCACGGCGTCGAAGTCCGGCCCATTGACGTACGCCATAGCGCCTGGGAATGCGCCTTGGAGCCAACCGATCCTTCCGCTCTCGACGGCTCAACCGTATCGCCGCCTTCCAGGGGGATAATGTGCCGGCAAGATGCCGGCGGTACGAATCATTCCCCCTTTGAAGGGGGATCAAGGGGGATGTCATCAAAAGAAAATCCTACCGCTCATTCCCCCTTGGAAGGGGGTGGCTCGCAGGGCCGGGGGATGTCCTCCTTCGCCGTGCGCATGGGCCTGCAATACGTAAAAGGCCTGGGCGAACCAGCGGGACAGCGCATCGCCCAAGCCCAGGCGGAACGCCCCTTCGCCTCCCTGACCGATCTCGCTTCACGCGCCCGGCTCGACGAAAACGCGCTGGCGCGGCTCGCGGAATGCGGCGCGCTCGAAGGATTCAAACACGAACGGCGGGACGCCCTATGGGAATCGCTCGGTATCGACCCGGACGCGGCCTCGCGGTTAAACCTCGGCCAAACCGAGCCAGACGCCGCCTTCGCCGCCCTTGCGCCCTTTGAAACCTATCAATGGGACTACGAATACACCGGCCATAGTCCCCGCGGACATCCCTTGCAACCGTTGCGCGAAGCCCTGGCCCGCCAACGCATGGCTGACGCCGCCCGCATCCGCGGCTACCCCAACGGCCGGCGGGTGCGTTACGCGGGCCTCGTCATCTGCCGCCAACGCCCCGGCACAGCCAAGGGCGTTGTGTTCATGACCCTGGAAGACGAGACCGGCTTCGTAAACGCCGTCATCTGGGAGCACGTCTTTCGTAAATACGAGACCCTCGTCAAAACCGCGTCTTTTCTCGGCGTTACCGGGAAAGTCCAATCCGAGTCCGGCGTGGTCCACCTCATCGCCGACAAACTGTGGCTCCCCGAACTCGACGCTGGCCCCGCTACCCCCAAAAGCCGCAATTTCCATTGAGAGAACCCCCGCAAGCGATGGGCGTTACCACAATGTTCCCTTGACGATGGGAACGCGAATCTCAAACCGCGTCCCCCCCGTTTTCAGGCTGTCGTACGAGACGGTTCCGCTGTGGGCGGTGATGATCCGGTGAACGATGGCGAGTCCCAGCCCGGTGCCTCCCTCTTTATGGGTGACGAAAGGCTTGAACAAGTTCTGATCGGGGGGCGCTTGAATGCCGGGACCATTGTCGTACACCTCAAAGAGCATGTCCGCGTCCACCCGGTGAACCGCGATCAAGACCCGCCCGCTATCCGGCTCGACAGCGTCTATGGCGTTTTGCACGAGATTGGAGAGCGCTTGGGCGATGCGGCTGGGATCGGCTTCCATCTCGGGAAGTCCAGGCGGGACGTCCTCGTCGAGCTGAACCCCTTTGTCCGCCGCCTTTTGCTGACACAGGCGCTGGGTCCGGGCGATGATCATCTTGGGATGGCAGCGGGTGATCTCGACCTGGAACGGGCGGGCGAAACCGAGAAACTGGCTGATGGTTCGTTCAAGATGGGCGGTCTCCTCGAAAATGGTCTGGGCCGTGTCGTGAAGATCGTCATCATCGGCTTTTCGCAGCAGCCACTCCGCCATGCCACTGATCACCATGACAGGGTTTCGCAGTTCATGGACCACCCCGGCGGTTAGTTCACCCAAGGAGGCCAATTGGCGGTTGAGTTCGGCCGCCCGCTCGATGTTGCGCCGCTCCGTCATGTCCGTGAACAAGAAGATGACTCCGTTGAACGCCTCGGGGCCGTCCAGCAAGGACGCCGAAAGGCCGATCTCCCGCTTTTGCCCCTTGGCTACCTCAAGGACGACTTCCCGCCGCGAGATGGACTTCTGAGCGGTCATAACTTCACGCATCACCTCCATGAAGGGCTGGGCAATAGGCAGTTCCTCAATGTGTACCCCCGGCGCGAAATCCGCCTGATTGGCGTTGAGAAAGCCGCATGCAGCAGGGTTGGCGATAAGGATACGGGCTTCGTTATCAAGCGCCATGACGCCGCTGGGAAGGCTATGAATGATCTGATTCGCGTAGTCGTTCATCTCCGGGGCGAACGTTCTTTCGCCGTTACCCCACGGGCTGCCGCGCTCTGGTTGCATCTGTGGCTTCCTCGATGGTGTCGCATGTGATTAGACCCGCTACCCCGTTTTGAACACCGTCAACGGGATGGGGAAATGCCGGGAAGTCACGCGCGCAAGTCCCCCTGCGAGGAGGCGAGAACGAAAAAGCGCAACGAGGACTTGGTTCCGCGCTGATGCCGCGGCAAGAGGTGGTCCAAGGGGGCAGTTTGAGCCGTTGGACCGTATCGCCTCCTAACCCGAACTTCCTATCGGCCCGTTTGGCGGAGAACTTAAGCCCGGCTCTTGCTTAGCGCCTTTGCGACGGCGGCGAAATCCGCGAGGGTAAGGGTTTGCGGGCGCCGGGAGGGATCAATGCCGGCCCCAGACATGGCGTCCAGGGCGGCGTCACGGTCAATGCCGAGTTCGGGGGCCTTGCCGAGCGTGTTGCGCAGGGTTTTCCTGCGCTGCCGGAAGGCTTTGTGGATGATGCCGAAGAGGAGGTTGTGGTCCGCGTCCGGGTACAGCGGCGTCTCGCGGTTGCGAAAACGCACGACGCAACTGTCCACCTTGGGCATGGGACGGAAGCAGGTCTTGGGGACGTGATGGACGATGTCCACCTCGCTGTAATACTCGGCGGCCAAGGCCAGGACGCCGTAGGAGGCCGAGTTGACTTCGGCGCACAGGCGCTGGGCCATCTCGGCCTGCACCATGACAATCATGCGGTCGAAGTGAATCGAACTCTCCCAGAAGTGAAACAGAATGGGCGTGGTGATGTAGTAGGGAAGGTTCGAGACCATCTTGAGGCGGGTGTGGCCGGGCAGGTATTCGTCCGCCAGTTTGCGCGGTTCGTGGTTGAGCACGTCGCCCCGGAATAGCCGGATGTTCTCCACGGCCCCGAAGCGGTCTTCCAGGCATGGCATGAACGATGGGTCAATCTCGATGGCCAGGACCCGCCGCGCGAGGGGATGGAGCTTCTCCGTCAGCGCACCCAAACCCGCCCCGACCTCGATGACGTCATCTTCTTCGGAAAGCGCGGCGGCATCCACCATGATGCGGTTGATGTTGTCGTCCAGCAGCAGGTTTTGGCCGAGCTGCTTTTTGAACCGGATATCGTATTCCCGGCACATGTCCTGCAAACGCATGAAATCACCTCTGGAATGGCTCACGCCACGGCGCTACGACGCCACGTTCGCAAGACACGGCGGCATATCGGTTGTTTACATCCCCCTTAATCCCCCTTCAAAGGGGGAATCGTATCGCCGACAAGCCGCTGGCGGTCCGGACAATTCCCCCTTGGAAGGGGGTGGCCCGAAAGGGCCGGGGGATGTTGTTCCTTGTAGCAACCTCTGATCACATTCACGTGGCGTCGTAGCGCCGTGGCGTGAGGCTTATTAGTCGATGACGGGGCGGCCTTATTCCCTCAGGCCTTGGTTGCGGAAGAGGTAGACGCCTTCCTTGCCCGGCGCGATGATGTCCTTCCAGCCGTTGCCCGTGATGTCCTCGACCCAGAAGTAGATCCCCGCGCCACTGGCTTCCTCGGGCGGACCGTAATCGATGGTTACCCGCTCGAATTCGCCGCCGTTGATCTTGAAGTAATACAGGCCAACGGGGTCCTCCGCCCCTGGATCGCCGCCTTGATGAGCCCAGTAGCGCTTGCCGGTGATGAGGTCGAGTTCGCCATCGTTATCAATGTCGGCCAGCTGAAGATCGTGGTACTGGGAGCGATCGGGGTCGATCATGTGCTTTTCCCAGCTCCGGTTTCCCTCGTCATCCAGCTGTTGCTCCATCCAATACAGCCCGTAGTCATGAGCCTCGCCCACAATGAGGTCGTTCAGGCCGTTGCCGTTCACGTCGTGGACCAAGATGGGCACGCTGGCCGAACCCAGCTCAAAGTCGGCGTGGAAGGGCCATTCGTCTTCCAATGGGTTTTCCGGGTGCTCGAACCAGCCATTGGCCGATACGAAATCGCCCCGCCCATTGCCGTTGATATCGCCGAACCCGAGACCGTGTCCCGTGTTCTGGCTGCTGATGGTGTATTCCTCGAACTCGCCCGTTCCGCGGCCCTCTTCATCGCGAATCAGCCGGAAGATGCGTTGCGGATTATTGGGCGTGTTGGGCGTGATCTCGACATGGCCGTCGCCAGTGATATCCCAGAAGCACGGCCGCTCCACGTTGCCAACCGTCGCGATATCGTGCGTCTCCCACTCCACGGGCTCGCCTTCGGGATTCTCCCGCCACCGCACGCTTTCGTTGAACCATCCCCCCGTGATGATGTCCATGTACCCATTGCCATTCACGTCCATGGGGTAGTCGGAGAACGAGTCGTAATAGGTGCCCTCTTGCCGGATGTCCGTGATCTTGTGCTGGGTCTCGAAGTCCGGTCCTTCAAACCAGTATTCGCCCGAAACGATATCCATCACGCCGTTGTTGTTGATGTCCACGGCAGAGGCGCTCTCGTAGGTCACGTCGCCAAGTCGCTGCCGTTCGAACCACACTTCGCCTTCGGCTTCCGAACCCCCGAACGCCGCTGCTGTCATCATGATGAAGGTGCTTACCATTGTACGTGTCTCCTATGTAGTTGAGGCGGACAGGTGAGGACGCCCGCGCCTTGGGGTTACTGTTCCGCCAGTCCGCACAGAAATCGAATGTACGTCTCAATGCCCCGGAAGAAGTTGGGGAGATGGTGCTTCTCGTTTGGGCCGTGGATGCCGTCGCCGGGCATCGCGCAACCCAGCATGACCGTGTCCACGCCCAGCTTTGTTTGAAGCAAGTGAACGACGGGAATCGTGCCGCCCTCCCTCCGGAACACCGGGGGAACGCCGAATACCTCCTCCATGGCTTTTTGCGCCACCTGCATGGCCGGGGCGCGCCGGTCCATGATGGCGGCGGGCGCGTGGGTCATCTCCCGCACCTCCCACGTGACGGATTCCGGAGCGTTCCGCCGCATATACTCGCAGAGCTGGCCGTAGACTTCGCCGCTGTCTTGATCCGGCACGAGCCGCATCGAGATCTTGGCCAAGGCCTTGGCGGGGAGAACGGTTTTGCTGCCGGTCCCCGTGAAACCGCTCACGAGACCGTTCACATCGAGCGTGGGACGCGCGCCGATCCGCTCCAGCACCGTGTAGCCGGTTTCGCCCCACAGGGCGGGGGCCCCGCTCATTTCCAGCCATTCCGCGTCGGAATGCGGCAATTTCGCCAAGGATTCCCGTTCATCGGGCTCCAATTCGCGCACGCTGTCGTAAAACCCCGGCAGGGTTATGCGGCCTTCCGCGTCGTGCATGCCCGCAATGAGTTCACACAAGGCCTGAGCCGGATTGTGGACGGCGCCGCCAAAAAGGCCCGAATGAAGGTCCTTTTCCGGGCCTTGAACCTCAACTTCAAAGTACGCGAGCCCCCGCAAGGCGTAGGTGATAGCGGGTGTGTCGGGCGCGTGAATGCCGGAATCGCAGTTGAGCACCACGTCGCAGCCCAACATCTCCGAATGGGCGTCGATGAAGGCGCCGAGATGGGGCGAGCCCACTTCTTCCTCGCCTTCGAGCAGGAACTTGATATTGACAGGCAAATCCCCGTGCGCCCTCAAGGCGTCCACGGCCCGCAGGATGGCGGCGATCTGGCCTTTCATATCGGATGCGCCCCGAGCGTGGATGTCTTCACCTCGAATGACGGGCTCGAAAGGCGGGGAGTCCCATTCGTCCAAGGGATCCGCGGGCTGGACATCATAATGGCCGTAGATCAGGACGGTGGGACGTCCTTCCGCGCCCAGCCACTCTCCATACACGATGGGATGACCATCAGTAGGGAAAATCTCTACATTTTCCATCCCCAGCTCACGCAGTTCATCGGCGAGCCATTGCGCCGTGCGCTGGACATCGGCCTCATGTTCGGGCAGCGTGGAGATGCTCGGCATCCGCAAAAGCGCCTGAAGCTGTTCCAGATGAGTTTCGCGTTCGGCGCGGGCGTATTCGCAAGCCTTTTCGGCCAGTGACGGCATGGCAATAAGCGTCCTTTCAGGCGTCTATTGTGGTTGATGCGGTCTCTTACTCTTTTCACGATCGTTCGCATGGACGTAGGCGCGCCAAGCGAGACATAACGCTTACCGTCTATATTCCGAGGGGCCGAACACCACGTATAGGCCCGCGGGTTGGTCAAGCGCGCTAAAGGTTTCCGTGTCGGGATTAAAGCGCGCCCCTTGCACGGGCCGCCAGCCATCGTTTGGATGATGGTAGTACAGCCGAAGCTCTTCCATGTGTTCTTCGGCGCACACTCCTGAGGGCAACCGGATCCTCACGCTCGCTTGGAGGCCTACCCCGGCGGGATGGTGTTCCAGGAGCAAATACTCCGTGAAGGCGGCCATGCCGGCCGGGGGCGGCGAGGGCGGCCGGTTGGGAATGGCCACGCGCGCTTGGATCGCGGTGTTGGCCTGCACATGGAAGCTGGCCTGCATCTCGGGGGCGCGAACTTGAATGTTGCGGCCCCATTGCACTGGCCCCACCGCCTTGTAATCCTCCGCCGAATCTCCAGCGGCGCTTTCTTCTTCTTGTTGTTGGGCCCGCAACCGCGCCGCGGCCTCCTCGCCCTCCTCCTCCGTGAAGGCGAAATGGCGCCGGGGACCATCTTGGGGGGCTCCATCCTCGTCAGGCGAATACTGAATGACGGGGTCCCGCCCTTCCTGACGCGCTTGTTCCTGCGCTTGCGCTTGCCGGCGCCGCTCGGCCATGACCTCATCCTCGGGCCGGCTGAACTGCATGCGCTGTTGAGGGGCAGCCTCTTCCTCTTCCGGCGGAGTGAACTCGATGACCGGCTCCCTATCCTCGGCTTCGGGCGTTGTGAACGCTTCCGCCTCCTCGGGCGACTCCTGAACACGGGGCTCCATGGGCGCGCCGGGGAGCTGCGCCAGCCGTTCCGGTTCGTCCGTGTCTAGTGCATCCTCTCGCGGCGTCAGGATCGACCCCGTCTGGGGTGGCGTCAAGGAGTCTTCCCTATCCTCGGCTGGCTCACGCGCCCCCGCGAACACCCGGAAGCGGCCGTCGTCTGGCAGGTCTGTCACGGAAACCCCGTCTTCGGGATCATCGGCGGGCTCAATGTGCATGTGCGGATCACCCGGCGACTCGGGTTCCTCCGCGTCTTCCATGAACGGACTTACCTCCTCACCCGGGGCGACGGGCGGCGCGAGGTCTTCCATACCGCCTTCCAAGAGGAATGGGCCAGCGTGGTCTTCCGGGTCGATCTCCATGGGTTCGGCGGGCTCCCAATCGGGATCGCGCGGCGTCACGCCAAACCGGCTCGCCACTTCCACCTCGGGCCGCCGCAGAAACGCGTCTGGGCCCAGCACGGCGAATGTCTGCGGACCTTGCTCCCGCGCGGTCAGGGTGCGGATCTCCGATTGACTGTCTTGCAGCTCCGCCGGCCGCCATTCGCCCGAGGCATCGCAAACCCACACTCCCAGATAGGGGAAATGGCGGCTGTCGGCCAACGTCTCCGGGATGAACACATCGACATCCACCATGAAGGGGATGTCGGGCCGGGCGGTTTCGAGTTCCGCGAACAGACTGAACGCAGCCAGCCCTTCCGGCAAGGGCGCGGGCGGTTCACTGGAGACGTCCAGCTCTGCTTCGATCGGAGTATCGGCCCGAAGCTGGAACTGCGCCTCAATGCCCCTTGGGCGCAGCAGGATGTTGCGGCCCACCGCGCGTTGCGCGGCGCGTTGCACCTCGTCATGGCGGAACCGGGTGCGTTTGAACCGGCGGTTGGTGAACAAGTCGAACTGATCGTCGTAATGCGGAGAACGGGGGTCCTGCGACGCGCCAAAGGGCAGCATGCTCACCGCTTCGGGCGTTTCGCCGAATCGAACGGCCATGGCGTAGCCGTACCCCTTCTGTACCGGCCGGGGGTTGGCGTTGTTCGCGGTGGGCCGGTCCGATAAGAAGATGCTGTCTCCCGAACCGCCGCCCGGCAGCGGGGCGCTCTTGCCGCCGCGTTGTACGCGATGCACGTATTCCCATGGGACCGTTAGGGTCTGATGCTGGTTGCGCATGTGCTTGGCGGCTTCCCCCACCGCCCGCAGCGAGAGTTCCCGCATCGCCTCGCTATCCTCGCGAATAGCGGCGCGAAGGCGTTCCTCGCTATGCAAGACGGGCGGGGCGATGGCCTTGAGCGCCCGCCACCACGCGTCGAAATAGGTCATTCCCACGCTGCTGGGTTCGGCCATATGGTTCCAGTCCCGCAGGATGTTCAGGGCCGCGGGGACGTCGGGATGAATACGCGCAAGGACGCTCTGGTTCGCCTCGCCCGCTTCCAGCAAATGAGGCACGGCCTCCATGGCGAAGGGCGCGGCGGCGTCATACAGCATGGACTGGATGTCGTGGAAGCTGCGGGGCGAACGGCCCAACAGGCTTCGCACGCGCCGTGCTCGGGGGGTGTCGGCATCGCGCACGAACCAATAGGGGTAATCGCCGGGATCGATGTCCGCGTTGTTCGTGGCGCCCCATGGCGGTGTGCCGCTCGCCTGGACAAAGCCCGCGCTCGGGTTGGTGAGACTGGGCAACGCGGACAGCGGCACAATGGGTCCCCACCGGTAGCGGGTGTCCCCCGCGGGCACGGGGCTTTGCCAGTCCACGATGTAGGGTTCATCGTCTTCGTCTCCAGAGGCGCTCCCGTGCAGGATTCGCGTCTCCCCGGCGCTTTCGGGCCCCATGTATTTCGTGCCGACCGTGGCGTTATAGAGGTAGAAGATGTTACCGGCCCGGTCGGCGTACACCACATGGAACGAGGGGAGTTGCCGCATGGCCAGTGCTTCTTGGAACTCGCGCAGGTTGCGGGCCCGGCCCATCTCCACGAGCTGGCGTAGCCCGCCGAAATCGTGGTAGCCGCCTACTTTGTACGAGACTTGGCGTCCACGAAACGTTCCCATAACCGGCCCGCGCGGGGTAAGAATCTGCTGCACGGAATGCTCCGCGAAACCGGTCGGCGTCCGGACGTTGAACGGGACGGTATGCGCGAGGTCTTGGAGTTGCTGGAACAATTCGTGGTCGATTTGGGGCTGGTTGAGTTGCGCTGGATTATGCGCCACACGCGGCGGCTGTTCGATATACATGTCGCCGATGTCGGGTTCGTTCGGCGCCAGCCCCCAACCCAGAACCTCGTTGTGGCCCTGCAAAATGACGGGCAAGCCGAAAATGGTCGCTCCCGCCATGTTCATGTCTTGGGTGACGAGATGCGCCTCGTACCACTGGAACGGCCCGCCGTAGTCGACATGCGGGTTGATGGCGAGAAGCGCCTCCCCCGTGACCGAATGCGCGCCGCTGACCGCCCACGCGTTGGCCGAGGGCATGGCGGGAGACCGATGATACACGTCGGGCAAGTCAAAAGGCGCCGTGGTCATGAGAAACGCGTGCAACAGCGCCAGGATGTCCTGCGGCCGCACGCCCTCCGCCCACGTGGGCGCCTCTTCGTAATTCTCGGACAGCCAGCTATTGACGCCGAGGGCGAAACCTTCGCACAGCTCCCGCGTGACCGAATCGGCCTCCCGGTAGGCATGCTGGGCGAGCGCGGCATGCCCCATCCTCAGCGAAAACGCGTCGGATTCCGCGTAGGGTTCGCCCATCACCTCGGCCGCCCGGCCATTCGCGATGCGATAGGCCATGAGCATCTCTTCGAGGTGATCCTCCGCCTGCGCGTACCCGAAGGCGAAGGCCATTGCGCGCGGCGTATCGCCATAGACGTGAGGAGTTCCCCATTCATCGCGGTACAGCGTCGCCTGAGCCCAGAGGTCGTTCGGCCCGGCCGCCGCGGCGTCCAAGCACGTAAAGGCCATGACCGCGGCCAGCAGCCCCAACATAGCCTTGCATGTGTTGTTCATGGTGAGATGAAAAATCCTGCTTATCCCCGCTCCTGATTGGCGTCTTCCACAATCGCAAAGGAACTCAAATTGTAGCATGGGCGGAAGGCGCCCGTCATCTCTTTGGCTGTTCCCGGCGGCGTGTCCTGATAGCCACGCCGTTTGCGCCCGCAACGGAGAATCATCCTCAGCGGTCGTACCGCCGGCATCTTGCCGGCAGTCGGGGGCGCTGGCCACCAGCGCCAAGGTAGTACCAAGCCTTGACCGGCGAACGGACATTTGTTTGCACCGGCGAAAAACGCGAGCGTATAGTACAATCAGCCTTTGACCTTCCACCGGCGGAAGGCGAACTCTTGACTTCGAAGATGGGAGATTAACGTGATGGCACAGCACATTGATACCCCCTGGGGCCTTGCCGCCCCGATCATTCAACCCACCCGGCGCCGCTTTTTGCAATCCATGCTCGCGGGCGGGGCGGCGTTTGTCGTGGGCCAGCCCGCTAACGCAGAGGACACGGTCTATGCCGAGGGCGTCGTGTTTCACGATCGCAACGGTTCGGGCGAGCGGGAGGAGGGCGATCCCGGCGTGCCAGAAGTCCGCGTATCGAACGGCCGGGAGGTCACGGTCACCGACGAGGAAGGGCGCTGGCGTTTGCCTCTCGACGGGGACCGCACCGTCTTTTTCGTCATCAAACCAAGCGGATGGCGCACCCCCCTCACTGGCGACAAGCTGCCCCGATTCCATTACATTCACGATCCCGAGGGATCGCCCGAGATGGAGTACGAAGGCATTGCGCCCACGGGGGCCTTGCCGGATTCCATTGACTTTCCCC
>PUOI01000045.1 GCA_003552765.1 Candidatus Hydrogenedentota bacterium
CCGTTAGTTCAGGGTAGAGATTGCTATCGTCGGGCACGATTCCCATCAAATGCTGAGCGGCCTTCGGATTAGCCGTACAGTCTATGCCCGCGACACGGACCGAGCCCCCGCCGGTCCGTGTTAGACCGGTGAGTATGTTGATGGTCGTCGTCTTACCCGCGCCGTTAGGGCCGAGCAACCCGAACAACTCCCCTCTGCACGCCTCGAAGGTGACAGCTTCGAGCGCCGTCACCTCACCAAAACGCTTAGCCAAACCAGAAACAGCAATAGCCGGCGTGTCTGAATCCGTCATGTACGCTCCCATTGTGTGGAATGCCGTGGCGCTAAAGCCCCTTCGCCCCCTAGTATAACTTCAGCCCTTAAACTGTGGATGCTCCACCCCGGTCGTCATCCCTGCGAAAGTCCCGAAAGCGGGGATCCAAACCCCAAGAGCAGCAAGGGCTTCCAGCCCGTGGTTCATGGCCTGGAAGGCCATGCCACCTCCAAGCGAATTCACTTCGGCGGTCAACAAGTTTAGCCTTGACCCTCTTCTAGACCTCATAACGGGCTACCATATCATCTCCGCCCGTCGATTTCTTCATGGTCCTTCGCTCCTCGCTCTGTAAACTAATTTGCGGCAAGGAACTGTCTCAACTCCGTTGGCAGAGAGGGGCGTGTGGTGCTCTCGCGTGATTTTTTCGATTTCGGCCTTCCGCTTGCGGATCGGACCGTGGAAACCCCGGACTATTGCGGCGCAAGAATGATCACGTCCTCGCGGCGAGAATGGGGAAGCACTTCGAGTTCTTTGATCTCGCCGTCCTCAATCCGCCCTTGGACGGTGGTATTGCGGGGGGCATGGAGCTTGAAGTCCACATCCCACTCCTTGGGCCAGGCAGGCATAAGATAGATTTTCCCGTCGTATTCGGACCCCAGCACGGGTTCGGTCTGCATGAGCATGGTCTGCAAGCCTTTCATTAGCACGCCGCCGTGGGTCTGGTCGGGTGTCCAGTCGTAGTTGGGGCCCCAGAAGGCCGGGAAGCGCATATTGTCGTCGGAATTGCGGGCACGGGCGACGAGGTTGTTGCGGGCCTGGTCGGCGAGCCCGAGATAGGCCATGAAGAGGTCGTCTTGGCGCCAGCCGGAGCTGCCGCGATCCCAGCGGTGTTCGAGGGCGTTGATCCCCAACTCGGCATTGGGGCGGTTGAAGGAGGCCAAACGGTACGGGAACACGCAATAGAGTTCCGGGTTCTCGACGTTCTGTTTTCGTTCGAAGCGTTCGGCCGGAGCGAAGGCCTGCACCCCTCTCACCTTGCGCGTCGGCAGCGTCGGTAGTTTGGCGCGGAACGCAGACCATGCCGCGCGCTGCTCCGTAGTCGTTAACCGCTCCTCGAGCGCCAACAGCCGGTCGGTGATTGCAATCAAGCCGGAAAGCTCCGGCATCGGATTGGTGCAGTCCCACCAGGTTTCGCAAGCTTGCGAGGGATACATAACCAGTTTGCCCTGCTCGTCGACTTCGTAATGCTGGTCGAAGAAGTCGAGCTGTGCCTGCGCGAGGGGGAATATCTTTTCTCGCAGGAATTCCTCGTCTTCGGTATATTCGTAATAGTCGAGGGCGATATAGGCAAGTTCGAGCCCGCTGTTCCAGGACCACTTGTGCCACCGCGATTGTTGCAGTGGATCTTCGCGCTCCTCCATGACCGGCTCCCAGCCATAGTCGCGGTTGAAGACGTCGCCCCAGAAATGAATGCACTCGGGGTAGTACGCCCCGCCGTGACCGAAATAGTGGCGCGTACGGTATTTGTTGAGCGGCAAAAGCCGATCGATATACATCTCGAACAGCGGCTGCATCATCTCGAAGTCGCCGCTGGCACACATCGCGAAATAGGGTAGGCGGGTGTTCATCCACCAGTAGCCCGGCCCCCAGCGGCGATAATCGGCGTCGCCGGGCGAACCCGGATTCGGCACGTTGAAGATGCCTCCGTTGAACTTGATCGGATATTCCCCGCGCCCTTGTCCGGCGTTGATAAAGCGCTGCAGCGCGTACATCTGACTGAGATAGGCCGCATCGTCCGACAGGCCTCTGTCTAAGGTATCGACCACGGTCTCGCCGTCGAGCGCAACCTTCCATCCGCCCGCGCGTGTATCGGCTACGGCCGTAAGCGTGCGCCATTGTCCAGCCGGCAGGGCCCCGCGCACTACATGCTGCTCATTGCCGTAGATCAGCCGCAAGGAATTGCCGGGTTCGGCATCGAGCAGGAATCCGTCGGCGCGGCCGGGGGTGATCTTGTCGAAAATACGCCCGCTCTCACCTTCCGCTGGATGAACCTCGGCCTCCAAGACCAGCTTGTCGGGCGCTTCATCGCTTATTTTGACATTTCGAATCTCGCCCGCGAACGTGTTGCCGCCACTCTGATCCTTGCCAACCAATAGGTCATAATCATTGTCCGGAAGGACACGCTCGGCCAGATTCGGAGTCTGCGTGGCATTTCTCTTGGCCATGATCCAGCTTCGATTCCAGAAGTCCTTCCAACACGACTCGTGGGCGTCACGCCGTGCTTCGAGGGAGAGCGAGGTCACGTCGTCGATATGCCCTTCCATCAACTGCAGCCACTCGTCCGTGGTGGCCGGATGGAGGGTATCAACGTATACGCTGAACTGGTGGCGCGTGCCCCCGGGCGATGCGATGCGCAAATCGTCGAGCCGCTCACCGTTCTCGGAGGTGATGATCGCGCCGAATGTGCGATGCAGAAGCGGGTCCTCGCGTTCGTAGCCGGTCAAACCCTGGACGCGGGCATGTTCAGCCGGGCCGACTGACTTGATGTTGCGGTGATACCAACCGATACGGCCGGCCTGGTCTCGCAGCACGGTGTCCGGCTCGACGATCGTTGGGCGCTCCTCGGGATCGCTCTCGAGCACATCGCTCACCTCAATGCTAGGCAACGCGGCGCGCTCCGTACGCCAGAGATCGATGACCGCTATTGCGGTGCGGGGCTGCTCCGAGTCAATTTCGATATTGACCACCGGATGGTTGGCGTCGGCCCAGAGCGTGAGCGCCACGGTATCCGAGCCGCTGCCGTAACGGACATACATGGTGGCATCCTCGAGCGAAAGGCGCTGTTCGAACGGACTGGTGGGCGGCGCAGGGTCGAGTTCGACCCGCACCTTGCCGACCTTGAGCAGGCGGGCGTTATCGCCCCATGAGTCGGTGCGGCCGATGTAGAACTCGAGTTCGCCCTGCGGGTTCACCCAGGCATTCAGACTAGACGCGCCGTTCCCCAGCGGCATCGAGCCGCGCGCATCCTTGCTGGGAGAATCCCAGACCACATCGTATTGACCAACGGCCGACGCGCCTAGCGCTATCGGCCCGGAAATTGCGGCCTTTGCAAGGACTTTCTCGCTGGAAAGAGATGTGGGAAGGGCCAGCGCCGCACCCGCGGCCAGCGAACCCTTCAAGAATTGACGGCGTGAATAATTCATCATGATTGGTGTTTACCTCCTTAGCTCCTTACCAGTTTAATTGTGTTCAAAACTATACAAAAACGAGCAAAAATACAGCATAGATATCCCATTCGTTGTTGAATTTGCCGATGGCCTCCACGCCCTCGGCTAGTTCACGGTAGCCAATAGCGAGGCGTTTGTCAATCCCTTTTTCTTGCATTTGCGTTTCATCGGTCTTATGCTTTCGAATACCCGCCCGGAGGATAGGGCTCCGCTGGGAAGCGACCCGAGCGCCGCGGCGGGACCGAATACGGCGGAACGGGGTGGAGCTTTGTTCCG
>PUOI01000187.1 GCA_003552765.1 Candidatus Hydrogenedentota bacterium
CAACCGGCAAGGGGAGGAGGAACAGTATCCGCTGATGACGTGCTCGCTCGGCGTGGTTGTGGCCGACGACAGCAAGATCACGCACATCGGCGACCTCCTCTCCCGCATCACCCAAGTCAAGGGCCACGCCAAACGCCTGCCCGGCTCGAATTATACCATCGACCGGCGCCGGGGTTGAGCGTCTTCCCGTCTACCCTCAAGAGGGCGGCATCGGCGCCGAAGGTTTGCAGGGACGGAGCGCGGGTCTTGTCATTGCGAGATCGTGCTCCCTGAAGACCGCAAATATTGACTTCTGGCCCGTTGTGTGCGTATATTGTGCATGAACGGGGTTAAACGCGCCCTTTATGGGTAGTTGCCCAATCCTTGCTGCGCACCCGAAGAGGCAACCTTCTCATGCTGATCGAATTCAAGGTAGGAAATTTCAAGTGCTTTCGTGACGAGTTTGTGTTGGATCTTGCCCCGGCCAGCCAGGATAAGACCCTTCTTGGCAATATCTGGCGCGGCCATCGCCACGATGCACTGAAATCGGCCGTCCTGTTTGGGCCCAACGCCTCCGGGAAGACTGTTCTGCTGGACGCTTTGTTCGTGTTTCGTAAGTTTGTTGTTGAGTCGGCCACCGCCATGACCCATGGGGATCCCATTCCCGGCGTTACACCCTTTCGCCTGGATCCAAGCTCCCTTGAACGGCCCACGAGTTTTGAAGTGTTGGTTGAACTGGACGGGGCGGGGTATCGGTATCGTGTCGAAGCGGATCGCGGCCGGGTTTGGCGGGAACAATTGAAGTATCAGGCGGCGGAAGAAAAGTCTCGCTGGATAACGCTTATTGAGCGGGATGGTTCCTCTAGTCAGGCCGAGCTTCATCCCCGCCTAGGCCCCAAACGGCGCCGCGAGCGCATCATTGAGGACACGCGGGACAACGGCCTCTTGTTATCGCGCGCGGCTGAGCGTAACGTTCAGGGGGTGATGCCATTGTTCGAGTGGTTCAATAACATGTACCACTCGTTCGCCGCCGCGGGGATCCAGCGGGATGTTCGCCAAATCAGCCGGCTTGCCGAGGAGATCGTTCAGGATACCAGTCTGCGGCAAGGCATTAACCAGCTCATTCGAGACGCTGACACCGGCATTCTTGGGCTGCGGCCGAAAGATGCTGGCGCGGACGAAGCCGGCAAGTTGCGGGTGGATATCGAACTGGACTCTTCGCAGGATGTGGAACAGATTGTGGGTCAGTTCCGGCACGTCTTGAATGACCTCGCACACAAGCGGAATGTGAATGAATCGCCCTTGGTTACGCTGCAAGCCGAGCATGCGATGGCCGATGGTCAGCGAGTTCTGTTCAACCTCTACGACGAAGAATCCGCGGGCACGCTGCGCTATCTGGTGCTGGCGGGGCGCATACTCAGTTTTTGCAAAACTCCGGGACTGATGGTCGTGGATGAGCTGGACGCGAGCCTCCATCCTCAATTGGCTTGGCGCGTCATTCAAATGCTGCACAGCCCCGAATTCAACCCGGCAGGGGCGCAATTGCTCTTCTCAACCCACGACGTGACGCTCATGGATGCTGGTTTGCTCCGGCGAGATCAGATCTTTCTTACACAGAAATACCCCGATGGCCAGAGTGAACTGGTCTCACTCTGGGATTTCGAGGAGATGCCCCGCAACAACGCGCCCTGGGCAAGGAACTATCTCGCTGGCCGATTTGGCGGCATCCCCATGCTGGGTCCCAGGCTCGCCGACATACCGCAAGTCAACGAGCCCACATCTCCCGGACCCGTCTATGGGTCTAACGGAACGCCAGCCGGCGAATGAGCAGGAAGTCTTCACGAGGGAGGCGACGATGCCGGCCGCGCCGTTTCAGTCCCCGGATTCTTGTTGTGGGAGAAGGCAAACGGACGGAATACAATTACTTCGCAACCTTTGCGAGTTACGTCAGGCGGCCCAACGGACCAGCTCTCGTCCCAAGACAGCCCCAGCAAACCGGCAGTCCGATCACGATTGTACGGGAGGCCATCCGAATCCGAGAGAATGATAAGGACTTTGACGCAAGACAGGGAGACCGCTGTTACTGTTTGCTGGACGTGGAGCCCCATGATACCGAAAAAGCCCCCTTGCTCAACGAAGCATCGGAGCTGGCGGAGCAAAACGGCATCCACATTCTCCTATCCAACCCTTCGTTCGAGTTCTGGCTCCTGTGCCACGTCGCTAACGCGAGCAGCCTCAAGTCATTGCTTGCTTCCCCACAAGAAGCGGACAAAGCGCTACGGCGGATCCTTGGCGTTGGCAAGAGAGAACTGAATGCAGACGAGCGCCGGTTCCGCACGTTGGTTGAGAGCGCCGGAACCGCTGCTTCGGCGGCCCGCGAAATCCATTGCCAACATCACGCTGCCGTCCCGGACATTCGGGACGTTAATCCCTGCACAACGGTCTACCTGTTGGTGGAATACCTTCTTGGCGCCTCGGAGACTCCGCCGTGATGGGGCCTGCCCGGCCGTCATTATTGGTCATCTCAAAGAATACAATCAGATGGCTCTTGTCGGTGTTGTTACCGCATGTCTCCCACTCGCAAATCAGTTCTTGCCCCGTTTGTTACGGATGCGCCATACTACAGGGCAGTTGCGCGCTATGGAGAGTTGGCATTTTGAAGGAGCAGCGATGAGTAACGAGCAACGCATTACCCGGCGGACGGTGTTGGCGGCGGGCGCGGCGGTTTTGGCGGCGGGCGCCACGCCGTGGTGGGACCGGAACGCGGGGCGCACGTTTTACGTGGATGAGGCCAATGGTGACGATGACGCTTCCGGGAGGGACCCCGGCGAGGCGTGGAAAACGCTTCGGAATGTGAATGGGCGTCAATGGGGACCGGGCGATAGGCTGCTGTTCGCGGCGGACACGGTGTATGAGGGACCCTTGGAATTGCGTGGCGGCGGCAGTCCCTTGGCGCCTGTCATCGTGGGGCAGTATGGCCGTGGCGCGCGGCCGCGCATCGAGGGCCGTGGCGTTCGCGACGCCGTGTTGGTGGACAACATGGAATGGGTTCAACTCCGGGACTTGGAGGTCACAAATACCGGCGAGGAACGGATGGATTGGCGCACGGGGGTCCGGGTGCGCGCGCACAATTGCGGGACGCTGAAGGGCATCGTGTTGGAGGATCTCGTAGTGCGCGACGTGAACGGCTCGCTCGTGAAGGAGACCGAGGGATGCGGCATCTACGCCGTCGCGTCCGGTAATGAGCCCTCCCGGTTCGACGGGCTCCGGGTGGAACGGTGCCACGTGCTTCGGACCGACCGCAACGGACTATGCATGCGCTCCAGCTTCATCGGCCGCGACAGCGACTGGTTTCCCAGTCTCAACGTGGTGTTCCGGGGCAATCTGATTGAGGATTGCGGCGGCGACGCCATCAAGCCTTGGGGATGCGAAGGAGCCTTGGTCGAACACAACCGGGTGGACAAGGCGCGGCAGCGGTGCGAGGATTACGCGGCGGGCATCTGGCCATGGTCCTGTGACGACACCGTCATCCAGTTCAACGAAGTCAGCGGGCTCAAAGGCACGCTGGACGGCCAAGGGTTTGACAGCGATTACAACTGCCGCCACACGGTCATCCAGTACAATTACAGCCATGACAACGAAGGCGGTTTTCTACTTGTGTGCGGGCCAGAGCGAGGAAGCCACTGCGCGGGATGCGTGGATACCGTGGTCCGCTACAACATCAGTGAGAACGACGGCTTCACGGGCGCGCGGCTGA
>PUOI01000202.1 GCA_003552765.1 Candidatus Hydrogenedentota bacterium
AGGCCAATGGCGATCTCGTTGCCGTGAAACACCATCAGCAACTCGCGCAGCAAGGTGATCTGCACGAGCTGACACACCAACCCCAAGGCAAGCACGGCGGGAAGCTGCCGCGGGATCCCTCGGACAAACGAACGCAATGCTGGTGTCATGGCGGATACCAAAGCAGGGTTATCCAATCAACGATGTCAACAGGAGCAGGGGACTCGCCTGGTTCCCTGGATCAAACCGGGACGGCGTGATCATATCCTCACGCCGTCCCAGTCTCAATCATGCGGGCATAGGCCAAACTTCCTAGCCTCGCCCTCTACTCGTCGAGGGGGCGAATCCAGATGTTGCGGAAGGCGACCCAATCGCCGTGATCCTGCAAGCCAATGTACCCCTCATCCGCCGTGGCGAACGGAGGCGCGTCAAACTTGCTCTCTTCGACCATCTCGTCCCATTCGTCCGTGCCGATCTCGAAGCTGAAGAGCATGCGCCCGTTCATGTGATGTTCGACGTAATCGCCGCGCTTTACGATGCGGGCGGTGTTCACTTCGCCGGTGGGCCGCTCAACCTCGTCCCACACCGTGGAGCCGATGAGGTCGAACAACGAACCCGCGGCCGTGATCGGGGACTGCGTGGGAGCGTTGTCCAGGATCTGGTACTCGGGCGCGCTGTGCCAGATGGGTCCATCGGTTTCTTGAGCCAAATAGAAGATGCCGGAATTCGAGCCTTCGGCCACCATCCATTCCATGAAGAGTTCAAACGACCCATACTCTTCGCGGGTGATGATATCGCCCGCCCCGGGCTCTTCTAGCGCAAGCCAGCCGCCGTCGATGACCTGCCAGCCGTCCGGCAAGTCTTCCTGATTGTATCCGCGCCAATGCTCGGCCGGATTCTCGCCATCAAACAGCAGCTCCCAGCCCTCTGCTTCTTGTTCTGGCGTAAGCGTGTTAATGGGGGGATCCACATCAATGGCTGCGTTGGCCGAACCCAGCACAAATGCAGCCGCGGCCGCAATGACGCCCGCCGCAAGGACGGTAAACCATCCCTTGTACATTCCTTTTCTCATGATGCTCCTTTCCATAATAGTCATATGCTACAGCGCCAGGCACGCCCTGGCGGCCTTTAACTACACCATAACCCTCGTTAGAATGTCAACCGAGCGGCAAACCCTCAAATCGTCTCGTAAGGTTTTGGATACGGGGTCGTGTTTGGCCTCAATCGCGGATACGGCGGTGTGCGGGGCGTTTACATCCCCGGCCCTGATCAAGGACGCCCCGTACCGCCGGCGTCTCGCCGGCATGAGTAGCCTTATGTAGGCGGTGATATGTATGCCGGCAAGATGCCGGCGCTACGGGGTTCAAGCAGGATGTAGAAGCGGCGTCCCCGCCGCTTCACACAGCAGGGACGCCGCTTCCGATGTCGCCTCCTTCCCCCGCGCCGTTACTCGATGCCGAGCACGGCGTTGATGACCTTCTGAATGTCGCGGGCGTCCGTGTCGCCGCTCTTGGTCTGGTCGGTGTCATACCGCTCCTCGACTGGAAGACCGAGCACCTTGTTGATCACGAGCTGGATGTCCCGCGCGTTCACCACGCCGTTACCCGTGACGTCGCCGGGAACGTCGGGACCAAGAAGCCCGTAGGCGGTCAGGTGTTCCACCTCCACCACCGCGCGGTCTTCGTCGTCAAAGGTCACCTCCAACTCGCCCGCGCGCAGGATCTCGGCGGGATCCGGCAGGAGCGGCTGGAATTGCTCGTCCAGGTTCGTGACCATCAGCCCCACGCTGAGTTCATCCCACGACTCCGGCGCCAGGGTGGGCGGGAGCCGCAACGTGATCGGCGCGTCCGCCGTCTCGGCCAGTTCCCCGGTCTCTTCGTCGCGTTCCACAAGGACATGGACATCGACATACGGCGACCGCGGCGTCTCCTCTTCGGGCAGGGCCACATCCTCGTCGAACAGATGCTCCACGTTCTTCGCGCTGCGCACTACCACAAACGCGCCGTCAACGTCTTCCGGCAAGGCTTCCGCGGGGATCTCCACCGTCACCCCTTCGGGCGTCTCGTATTGCACCGGCTGCAATTCGCCGTCCTCCACGGGCATGGAGCCCGCCGCGATGGATACCCCGTGGGGCGCATCCCAAACCTCGCGCATCTCCCCGGTGAATTGGTCCGCGCCTCTCTCAAACGGGTTAGCCGTGTACGTAATGGGGTGACTAAGCGGGGTATCGGGAAACCATTCGTGATAGACATGCTCCCGCCCGGTCTCCTTGTCCACAAGGCGGAGTGCGTACTCTCCGGGCGCTTGGGTTGGCATCTCTAGCGCAAGCAACCCGTTCTCGATGTCGCTGTCCTCGATAACGTAAGCGCGCTCGTCGCCAATGTAGACCGCGGTATCCTCCGTCAGCCCCACGGCATGCACGTGCAACACCGTGCCGCCAAGCGACAATCCAACCTGTGGCCGCCCGCCCCCCGGATCATCAATATGGGTAATCCCAAAATCATCCCGGTAGGACGCGGTGAGTTCGGTTGTCTCGCCCGGTTCCACCACAATATCGATCGGCTCCGGCGCCACCCACTCCTCAAGAATGCGGAAGTCCACCGTATACTCGCCGGGCTCCAACTCTTCAGCCGTCTCCCCGCTATCGCGCGGAGCCTGCACAAAACGAGGCATGTGGTCCAAATACCACGCCGCCCCGGCCTCGTTGGCCTCCTCGGGCTCAATCGTTACGCGCAGGTCTCCCGTGGCGCGGCCCTCGGACACCACAAGGTCCACGGCGTCCCCGGCTATGGCATTGGCCCCGGCGCGGATGGACTGGGCGATCACGTTGCCCTCCGTCACCTCGTCGCTGCGGTCCATCTCCACGGAGCCAACCCTCAAATCCGCCTCTTCAAGCAGCGTCTCCGCCTCCGCCTGCGGAATTGCCTCGACATCGGGCACGGTCACCACCACGGCTTCCTCCGCCTCGTACTCGTACGGCCCCAGGTCGATCCCCTCGCCCCGGGGCCGGCTCCGGCCCTCGATGTCCTCAAGCGGCGCATCCAAGCCCCCGATGAGCAAGGCGCCCGCGTCCCGCGCGGGCGATTCCGAACGCAAGCGGTAATCTCCCTCCTCGGCATCCACAAACAACGGATCATCGTCGAAAACACGCGCATCCGGGTCCGGCTCCTGATCGCCCACAATCGCGTGGCTAATAGAACTCACTCCATCAAGCTGGGGCTCGCTGTTGTCCCACACGATGGTGTTAAACAGCCTGTGTCCAACGGAAAGCCAGGGTTTTTCTTTGCGCTGCCAGACCGCGCCGCCTTCCTCTCCCGCCGTGTTCCCGCTCAAGGTTACATTGCCCAGATGCACGCGCATGGATTCGACCCCCCCAAACGGGGCAGACCCTTCGGTGTAACTAAAATAGATCGCTCCGCCGCGTTTGTCCGCCGCGTTTCGCGCGAACAAGCTGTTCTCCACCCGTAGGCCGAAACCCCGTAGGTCAGTAAGGGTAGGATGCCCCCCTATCGCCCCGCCCAAGGGAGCCTCGTTCTCTTCAAACCGGCACCCCGTGATCAGCGAGTCGCGATAGGGATTGATCGCCCCGCCCCGTTCACCGGCCGTGTTGCCAATGAACACCGAATCCCGCACCTCGCGCGCGCCAGATACCGCACCGCCAACCCCCTCGGCATGGTTGTCCACGAACGTGCAGCCTTCCACCGTGAGCCGCCCGATAGCGCGAATGGCCCCGCCGTGTTCGCCGCTGTTGCC
>PUOI01000484.1 GCA_003552765.1 Candidatus Hydrogenedentota bacterium
CAACGCATATCGATAGGACGTCTCACGGGATTGTGCGGGATCGTTTTGGCCGCGATTCTCATGTTGAGCGCACCGGGGGCGCACGCCATGGACGGCGATACAAACAGCGGCGATCCCCATGCGGTGTTCGTTATGGGGGATCGCGAGTATCGCTCTGAAGAGTCGATGCCTATGCTCGGCCGGATTCTCAAGAATCGCTACGACTTCGAGGTGACCCTATGCTTTTCCGTGACCGAGGACGGTGTCATCGACCCGAATCGCCCGGATCATATCGAGGGCCTCGAAGCGCTGACCGATGCGGATGTGATGATCGTCTATATCAGTTGGCGCCAGTTACCCTCTGACCAGCTTGCGCTCATCATGGATTTCATTCGGGAGGGCGGCGCGGTTGTGGGGTTCCGTCCCACGGTGTTGCCGTTCGAATACCCAGCCGATCACGAGTATGAGCATCTGAACACCGAATGGCCGCACGAAGTGCTCGGTCTGCAGTGGATCAGTCACCATGGCGCGGATAGTTCAACCGACGCGTTTCCAATCGAAGAGCGAGCGAACCATCCCATCCTCCATGGCATTGAGCCGTTTCACGTGCGCAGTTGGCTTTATGACGCGGAAGAGCATGTGCACGACAACGTGCAGCCCCTGATGACGGGCCGCGCGTTGGAAGGCGCCGAGCCGGGTGGGGAACACTTCGCTGACCCGCACCCGGTCGCGTGGACGCACACGCGCACCGAAGCCTACGGCGGCGGACGGACCTTTTTCACCACCATGGGCGCCGCCGAGGACTTTCACAACGAATACCTGCGAAGGCTTTCGCTTCAGGGGATCTTTTGGGCCGTGGGCCTGGAAGACCGGATTCCCGAACAGGGCCTCAATGCGGAGCCGATCCTCGAGTACGACCCTGAACCTTCCGGCTTCGGGGATGATGCGTACAAACAGGACATGCGGCCCGAGGATATTCCGTTGACGGTGGAGGACGAGTAACCTATTGCCGGCATGGCCGCCTGGAAGACGGCGATACAATTCTTCTCTGACCAGAACTAAAAAACAGCGCGGATTGCCCGGGAACGGCCGGACATCCGCGCTGTTTCCATGTGTTGTCTTCGGGATGGCTTAGGGCGTCAGCGCCGGGGCGGCGGGCACGTCGACGTCCGTTTCGTTGACATGATTGAAGTAGTTGGTGAACGTGCTCAAGGCGTAATTTGCCACCACCTCCGCGATGTGCCCATCGGTGTAGCCCGCGTTCCGAAACGCGGCCAGGTCATCGTCGGACACCCAGCCTTTCTTCTCATGCAAGGCCGAGGCGAACGTGGCCACGGCGGCTAGCTTGGGATCCGTGAGTTCCCCCTTGCGCGCCGCGATGGTTTCCTCTTCAGTTAACCCGGCCTGTTTTCCCAGCATGGTGTGCGCCGAGACGCAGTAGTCGCACTTGTTTGCTTCGCCCACCGCGAGCATGATGACTTCACACTCCTTGGTGGTGAGCAATCCTTTTGAAAGCGCCCCCGCCATACCGAGATACGCCTCCACCGCCGCCGGCGAATTGGCCATGCCCTTGAAGATGTTGATGTGCATGTCTTTCAGGGGGCCCTCGAACAGTTCCTTGGCCTTCCCCTCGGCTTGCGCCGGTTCAATTACTTGCAAGCGCGCCATACGTGTCTTCTCCTTATGTTGATATCCGCAATGTGAAGTGATCCGCCCCAATCACCTTCGGAAACCCACAACCCAGTATACATATTCCCAAGCGAGGCGCGAAAGCGGGCGGAATCGGCGCGCGCCTATTCGCGTCCTTCACGGCAAATCACCATCTGCGGCTGGTTCTGCGATCCGCGACTCTTCCGGCGTATTTGGAGAGTGGGATGAATCTGCAGTATTTGGTATTGACATGCGCCGTCTTACGTGCTAGGCTGCCAATATGTCTTGAACATGCTTTGAGTACTATGGAGGGAATATCCCGCGTGCGTTGGGTTCGCGTCCCGCAATCCGGCAAGAGGGAAGCAAGCAGAGCACGTACGTCAACCGAAGGCAAGGCCGTATCTCAAAGGAGGAAGAACATGAAGGCACAAAAGAAGGGCTTCACTCTGATCGAACTGCTGGTGGTGATCGCCATCATCGGCATCTTGGCGGCCATTCTGCTGCCCGCCTTGGCCCGCGCCCGGGAAGCCGCCCGGCGGGCGAGTTGCGCGAACAACCTGCGCCAGTTCGGGCAGATCTTCGCCATGTACGCCAACGAAAGCCGGGGTGAGTACTTCCCGCCGCGTCAGCAGCATCACGCGTGGGACTGGCACGGCGCCGGGAACACCCACGGTTTCCGGGGAGCCGCGATGTATCCGGACTACTGGACGGACGTCAACATTAAGGTCTGTCCGTCGGATGGACGCCAGGACGGCGCTATCACGCTAGGTCTTGACGACGACCTCGGCGAGCAGTTCCGCGAGATTACCCAGTGCTACCAGAGAGACGATACGATCCACGCGCAGTCCGAGCGGGCGGTGGCGGAGCGCGACGCGTTCTTGTCCTGGCCGGTATCCTACATTTACTTGTCACACGCCGTGCGAACGACCTCTCAACTCGCGGACTTCCTTGCCCGCAGTCACGCCACCGAATGGCATTACGGCAACCTGTACACCTTTTCCGGCCCTGGCGACTGCATGCCATCGGAATGGCCTGGAACCCGCGGACACGACCACAGGAATGGCGATGTCGACATTACCTGGCGCGATGCGCATGACTTCGATCTGCCCGGCGGGTATCGGTACGACGATGACGGTTCGGATTTGCCGTCGAGCTATATGCGCATCCGCGACGGAATCGAGCGCTTTTTCATCACCGACATCAACAATCCAGGCGCGGGCGCGGAAGCGCAGAGCAGCATCCCCGTCATGTTCGACTCCTGGGGATTGCCTCACTACGATGACTATGTGTCCGGCATGACAGGCGCGCCCTCCATCAACTTCAACCATCTCCCTGGCGGCGCCAACGTCCTGTTCATGGACGGCCATGTGGAATTCATCCGCTATCAGGAGCGATTCCCGATTCGCTGGCTCCAGGAGGGCGAATACGGATCGGTGGCTGGCACCCAGCTTCACCGCACGATTAGCTATGTGGGCGGCTTCGGCTGATCCACAACGCGCGGCCGGGGCCGCTCTCCCGTCCACTTGAGGCGGGGGAGCGGTTCGGCCGTTGCTTCGTTTTGGGCCGCCTTCCCTAGACAAGGCGGCCCAAAATGGAAAACAGGCGATACCACACGAGGGGGCATACGTTCAACGCATGGAAAAGGAGAACAATCGATGACGCGTACGTTAACGTGGGTGCTAACGCTGGCGCTGTTGGCGAGCGGCTTTGCGGCAGGGTGTGGAACACGCGAGGAGCCCATTGCGCCGGAACAGGAAGAGCAAGTCGATGGGTATTATCGAGAACTTCAGGAAAGGATGGAGCAACACCGGCAACAGCAACAGGACCAGTGATAGGGCGCGCTTGATAGAATGTTGAGCCTGTAGGTGGAACGTGCTACCATCCTGCACAGGTTTTCCGAGACATGGAGTGGTTTACCGTACATTGGAGGGAATTCGTATGAGCAAGATATCCCGGCGCAATTTCTTGGCGGCGGGCGCGGTTGCGGCCGCGCCATTAATTGTGCCCTCACGGGTGCTCGGCCGGGCAGGCAACCCCGGGCCGAACGACCAAATCACCATTGGGTGCATCGGCCTGGGCGGCATGGGCAACAG
>PUOI01000526.1 GCA_003552765.1 Candidatus Hydrogenedentota bacterium
CCCAATCGTCATCGCCGCACCCAATCGTCATCCCCGCACCCCACCCCGTCATCCCCGCTTTCGGGACCTTCCAATTATTCGCTAGGACATGGGGACCCCCGCCCTGCCGAATAATTGGAAGGTCCCGAAAGCGGGGATCCACTTCCAACCCCTGGGCGGAACGCTGCCGTTCTAGTCACACGTAACAATTCACAAACGCACCCAGTCCTAGTTGGTCTCCGGCCACAGATACACGAGGCCGACGGGTTCCACGCGTGGGGTGCGGACTTCGTAGAACTGGCGGACACGCTCGGGTTCGGTTTCGAGGTCGCGCTCGAACTGCTCAAGCCGGGTTCGCCACGATTTCATGTCGGACTCCAGTTGGCGGCGTTCCTCCTCCCCAAAATCGATGGTGAGCTGTTTGAAGGAACCCTCGTGCTTTTGCAGCTCCTCCGCCACGCGACTGCGCTGGCGCTCAAGGGTTTCGCGCAGGTCCTTGCTCTCTCGTTCGCCGCGTTCGCGCAAACGCCGCCCCGCAAGCTCGGCTAGTTCCTCGGCGCGAGGCTGCAAGTGGGGGAGCAAGTCCTTGATGTCGCCGGGGGCGGCGTCAAGCAGCTTCCGCTGTACGGCTTCGCCTGGGCTCCGCACGCCCGAGCCGGTGAGGGAGCGGTCGAGCAGGTCCAGGGTTTTCGTCTCGGCGTCGCGAGCGTAGGGTTGGAGCGGCCCCTTGCGCTGGCTGGGTTCGGTCCAACGCGCGGTAATGGAGACGATCTCTTCGTGGAGCCGTTCCGCCCCGTGGCCATAGAGCGACAAACGGCCAAGCAAGATGACCCACGGGATCGAGTCGGCGCTCTGAGCCAGACATGCGCGGGATAGGTCGTGGTAAATGAAGCCCTGAGCGCGGAACCGCGCGAGCAGGCGTTGGACGACGCGCTGCTCGAGGTGGAGATGGACCGTGTCTTCCGTGAGCACTCCGGCGTCTTTGAAAACGACAGGGCGAATGGGCGCTTCGCGGCGCCACTCCGTGAGCTTCTGGGTTTGCCCACGGGGCGGCCGGAGCGTGTCCATGGTGGCGTACCAGCTGGGGTCGGTCTCGGCGCGGCGGTCCAACGGCGGGAACCGCCAGGCCTCGGCGCCGTCCACATCTTCCGTGCGCTGCAGGGGCTCGGCCCCTATCAACTCAAGGGAACAGGACAAGGCCTCGCGGAACGGTTCCGCCTCAAAACCGGTCCACTCGCGGGAGCGTTCAAGAATGCCTCGGCATTGTTCGATTTGTCCTTCAAGGTTTTCCCGCCGTTCGCGCGCGGCCTCCAGTTCTTCTTCGGTAACGCGTTTCTTCTCGCCTTCGAGATCCGCTTCCCGGATTTCCTGAGCGAGTTGATCCGCCTCCCCATGGCGGATGCCCCCCTGGCCGAGGCGGCGCTCGATTTCGTCGTCAATGACCTTGGAAAGACTGCCGAGTTCTCGCTTGATGGTGTCCGTCTTGTTAACCAACACGCTCAACACGCGGTCCTCGACGCGTTGAGGCAATACGAAATAGTGACAGCGCACCTCCTCAGCGGGCTGTAGCTTGCGGTCGATGCGGCCGTTGCGCTGTTCGATGCGGCCGGGATTCCAGGGCAGGTCGAAGTGGAAGAGATCCGTGCAGTGCGCCTGGAAGTTGAGGCCCTCGCGGGCGGCGTCCGTGGCGAGAAGAATCCGAAGGGGATCCTTCTCCGGATGGGTGTTGAACCGGCGCTGGATCTCTTTGCGCCGCTCGCCGCTGACAAGACCGTCGATGACTTCGATGCGATCTTCGGCTTGGTCCGTATCGGCGATGGCCTGTTCAAGCACCTCCCGTAGATAGCGTTTCGTGCCCTCCCGGTTCTCCGTGAAAATGATGAGACGGCGAGTGTTCCACTGCGGAGGATCGCCGCTGGGCTGTAAGCCGAAAGGCGGCAAGCCCGGGCACATGTTTTCGCGAATCCAGCCGAGGAGTTTGCGGGTCTTGGCGCAGGGCTGTTGGCGGTGTTTTTCGGCCACTTCATGCATCTGGTCAAGCAGCGCCATCTCGCGGCGCCATTGCGCTTCGGCGTGCGCATCGTGGCCGGTCCCGGATTCCGCTAACGCCGTGACGGCCTCGACCTGGGCTTCTTCCTCGGCTTCGAGTTCGCCGGGGCTCCAGTCGGCGCGTTCGTCGTCGGCGTCCGGCGGAGTGAGGAAGCGTTGGCCCTCTTCGTCAGTGCCTACGGAGGCGGAGGCCGAGGCGCCACGTTTCTCCCATTGCTTCTCGACGTGGTTCCGATGGGTCTTGAGGGTGCGGGCGAAAGCCTCGATGGAAGACAGGAGCCGCTGCTGCAAGCCTACGACAAGAAGGCCCGCCGTGGCGCGCGTACGGGGGGCAGCGCCCGCCAACCGGTCCTCGCGCACGGAGCGGTATTCGTCGAGTAGACGGGACAGGACAAGCTCGGGCGCATCCTCGGGCAAGCCGCTGATTTCGCGGCGCTCGACGCGGCGTTCGGGAAACCCGCCCTGGACGGCGCGGATGTCTTCCTTGAGCCGGCGGACCATGACGGGGTCGAGGGCGTTCTTACCGCGCACTTTCACGCCGCGGGTGAAGCGGTACGGGTCGAGCAGCTCCAGCAGGGTCGAGAAGCTGTTCGAGTGACCGTTGTGGGGGGTGGCGGACAAGAACAACCGGTGCTCAAAACGCCAAGCGAGATCGCGAATGGCGCGGGTGAACTTGCTCTCGATGCCGTAGCGGCCTCCGAATGCCGGCGCGGAACGGGGACTGGAACAAGTTCGGATTGGTCGCCGTAACGCAGTCCCAGCGCAGCGTGTGCAGAAACGCGGTCCGCGGGGAAGGGCCTTCTGTGCGAGTCGTTCCACATCAGCACTCGTCATTTGCGGGGCTCTCTGCAGCAAGGCGAGTAACCGAAACCTGGTGCACCTGCCATTTTTCTCCCATCCGCCAACAGAGTTGAGACAGTCTCTTGCCATGAAGTAGTGTAGCGGCAAGGGGCAATCAACCATCATGGGAAGGTTCGGGCATGGGGCGCCGGGGACGTGCCACGATTGGACAATGCGGGGCGAATTTCGGAGGAGGACATGCGAGATCCTGACGCGAACCAACTGCGGCGGCTTTCCCCCAAGGAGATGGATGAGGTCCTTGACCGGGCTCGCGACGAGCAATGGCGGGAACTCGCACTGCTTGGGCCACGTCAACCTGACACGGTTGCAGTTGCTCACACGTTAATCCGAGCCTGGTGGCCCTCGGATCGCGTCTTCTTGCTGGAGCACCCTCTGGAGACCCGTGCGGAGCGACTTTCGGAGTTGACCGGCCTCACCGCGCTTAGTCTTACGGGCAACGGTATCGGTGCCGAGGGCGCACGCGCATTGGTCAGCCTGCGCGGCCTCACCTCCCTCAATCTCGGGGACAACCAGATCGGCGACGACGGCGTAAAGGCCCTGGCCAGCCTGCGCGGCCTCACCTCCCTCGATCTCCGGGCCAACCGGATCGGGGACGAGGGGGCCCGCGCATTGGCCCGCCTGACCGGCGTCACCTCCCTCGTGCTCGGGTCCAACGAGATCGGGGACGAGGGTGCCCAGGCCGTGGCCCGCCTGACCGGCCTCACCTCCCTTCAACTCTGGCACAACAAGATCGGGGACGAGGGTGCCCAGGCCGTGGCCCGCCTGACCGGCCTCACCTCCCTCGATCTCGGGCGCAACCGGATCGGGGCCGAGGGCGCAAAGGCCGTGGCC
>PUOI01000470.1 GCA_003552765.1 Candidatus Hydrogenedentota bacterium
CGCCATCGGAGAACGCGCTGACGCGAACGGCGTCGCCGGAGATCACGGGTCCATCTTCACGGCCCCAAACAAAGATGCCGGTGTTGATCCATCCCCCCTGGTCTTCGCGCAGGGCGCGCCATTCCCCTTCCCGCCGGTATTCAACCTTCCACATGGTGTAAGGCTGAGGCTGATTTGGATAGGTCCCGCCAAACGTGAGATAGTTGAAATTCTTGGGGTTCTCCCATTCCACTTGCCAATAAAAGGCGTCATCCTCGTCCACTATACCGAGGTCTTCCTCGAATCCCACGCCGTATTCATTGTAGGTGCTGGGGATGTGATACGCCTCCTCAATTGGGTTGTAGAGTATTTCAATCGGCATTCCCCGGCCACCCTGCGTAACGCTTCCGCTCAATTCCGCGTCTGGCAAGAGGGCGAGATTCATCCTGGGATTTGGTTGATTCACGCCGAGAGGCTCCTCCGGCTCGATAACGGACAGCGGCGTCACATCAGTGTAAAACCGGGCGCCATTCGCGGTGTGAACCCGTGCTTGCACATGGTAATCACCAACGGCTTCCACCTCCCATTCGGCTCCATGGGGGGCGCTGTCCGATTCCGCCACAGTCTCACCATCCACCAGAAACTCCACGCGCTCAGCGCTCAGCTCGCGCTCGGTGATGCTCGCCTCAAAGGCCACCGTCTCTCCCACGGCGTAGGCAGCGCCCTGGGCCGGTTCCGTCAGTTCCACGCTCATGCGGGGCGGCCGCACCATGAGTTCTTCGATGATGTCCTCCGTCTCGCTAACGGACATTTCCTGAATCTTGTAGCGCCGGTCTGCGTCCGGATTCTCCTCGAACACTGTCCGGCCGTCGTCATCAAAACCCACTTCGACAGGCTCACTCAGTGACCAAACAGGTTCGCCTTCGTACTCAAGACCGCGCACAGCGTAATACACCGCTGCTTGATCCCAACTCATGCGGTCGCCGATGACGCCCATCCCGCCTTCTGTACCGCCATAGAGCTTGTAGCTCATGGCCACGGGGTTCGTTTCGGGGTTGGTCAAAGCCGCGCCGGTTCGTATGGCATGTCCGATTTCGTATCCGGAATACACAACCGGGGTGGGCCACTCCTCGGCCACAAGCTGCGCGCCGGGAAGATGCAGAGTGACATTCCACTCGCCGTGCTCGGGATTCTCGAAACCACCCGCCATCAGCACCAGTTCCTGGACCTTTTCCTCGGCCAACTCGAACCCCGTCATGTCGATGCCGTCTCCCTCGTGGTCTGCTTCCGTCTGCAGCAATTGGTACAGACAGGGCTGGCCGCCAATGACCACGATTTTGACGCTGTTGTCCGGCGCGTCGTACAACAACCGCCGGTAAAGCGCGGCGCTATCTTCCGCCGTTTCGTTGGTTAGGGTGCTCGGAAATCGTTTCGGATCGCCCACGACGGGCGCATAGTCGTCGCCCCCGCGCGTGTGCTCACCCGCCACGAGCCCCACCGGCAGGCCCGGCCGGCCGTAATACGTATTGATGGCATCAATGGTTGCGACCACGTGCGGCCCGGTGGTGCTGGCCATCACGCCCAATATCTCGCATTCGCCTTGATCCGCCAACGCGTGCAACACAGCCAGCGCGCCGGCATCGTCGCAATCCGACCGCATATCGGTATCCAGGATCACCAAGGGTTCGCCATCGTAGGCCACGGAGCCTCCGGCAACAAGCAAACCAACCGTAATCAGCATGATGAAATAACGCACGGCATATATCTCCCCTTATTTCGTTATTGTGAACGGCTCGCCAAAACACAACTCGTGCCTGACCACTATTGGGTTGAAGATAGCACAAGACAGGAAGCAGCTCAATAGATTTGATCGAATGGCGGGGCAGCTATACGGTATGGACGGCGCGCGTCATGCCTGCTTGCGTCTGAACATCGCGAGTACGCCGCCCAGGATGACAAGCGCGGACAGGGCGCTAAGGCCAAGGCCGGCCTGAAGGGACCGGGGAGCATACCGGAAAACGACGCGGTAAGGGCCTTCGTCCGGCAAGACCACCCCGCGAAACATGCCGTCCACGGGAAAGACGGCGGCGGGTTCGCCGTTCACCGTGGCCCGCCAGCCGGGATACCATGTATCCGCCAAGACAAGGATACCCGGCGCCGCCGCTTCCGGTACATCAACCACCACCAAATCGTGGCCTTCTTGGGCTATCGCCGCCGGGGCCGGGGCGCCGTCGCGCGAGGGCGGCAGAGGTCCGGCGTATTCCGCGAGAGGGGCTTCCACAGAATGCAGCTGTTCCGGCTCGAATTCCGTCACGGGGCGGACCTGGTGGACCACCCGCACGCGGGACGAAGCTTGGAGGTCATTGAACAGGATAGCGCCAGACGAGAACACATGATCAATCCGCAACAAGGGACGCACGGGCATGAACGCACCCTGGATGTCGGCCTTGGTGAGGAGCAGCGAGCCGCTTCCCGTACGCCGCAGGAGCAAGGGATCCGCGTTGACCCGTTCGGCGAAGGCGGTCTGCCGCCGCAGGGACATCCAAGGATCGCCGAAGGTCTGGGGAATGCGGTTGCCGGCCAAGGGCCACTCGCGCAGGGCTTCGTTGCCGCCCACGCGTTCGCCTGCGTCGCGCAGGGCCTCGATGAACGGCGTTTCGGGGTAGAGGGCGTCTTCATCGGAGTACGGCAAGGCCGGTGCGAAGGCGTTGTACAACGCCAATGCGCCGAGGAGGGCTGTTCCGTAGCCCAGAAGCCGGGCCGAGGGATGGAACACCGTCAATGCAAGGAGAGCCAGCATCCCAAGAAAAAGCCCGGCTTCCCAACCGATAGCCCCCATGAGCGCGGGCGCTTCCCCTTCCATCCGCCATAGGCCGAACGCCAACGCGCCCCCGGCCAGCATCACGAACAGGGGAATTACCTTCAGCATGCGAATGACGGCCCGGTGACATTGGCTGGGATCCAGAAGGACCCATTCATCCGCCGCCGCGGCCGCCGCCAGCCCCGCCGCCAAGGCGTTGGCCAACAGAAAATGGCCGGCGTTGAACCCGCCAAGATAGGGCCGCCCCTCAAACAACGGCGGCAGCGCAACGCCGAGCACGCTCATGAGGACCGCAGCCAGTAAAAGGGCTTCCGTACGCGCTCGTTGAAGCGAGGGAACGAAAGGCCGGACGCAGAACCAGACCGGCAGCAGGGTCAACTGAGCAATCCCTACGTAGAAAAGGCCCGTGTAGTGAAACCCGGCTCCTCCCCCGCTTCCGCCGGTTCCGAAAGCTTGTGGGAAGAACACGCTGACGGCGTTCACCGCGGCGGGATACGCTTCCGGCGCTGAACCGCCTGGCGCGGCGAAGCGCGCGGCGAAGCGCGCGAACTCCAGGAACGGCGCAAGCTGGACCGCCGCCAAGCCACCGCCCAAGACGAATGTCCCCGCCAAAGGGAAAAGCGGCGCAACGGTTTGCGCAACCCCGGCGCGCGTCAAGGTCTGACGCAGGACCACATACAGAACGGTGAAGACGGCGGCGGCGGTCATTCCCTCGGGATCGCCTCCCAGCAGCATGAGCCCCACCGTGATGGCGCCCAAGGGCCACGATCGCCATTGGCCGAAAGCGAGGCGCTCGGTGAACACGAACAGCAAAGGCAGCCACACCAGTGTATCGGTGAGCGGCCAATTCGCCCACAGCAGCATCGGCCCGCTAAGCTGAAAAGTAATGGCGGCCAGAAGGGCGAAGGGTGGCGCGAGC
>PUOI01000163.1 GCA_003552765.1 Candidatus Hydrogenedentota bacterium
ACCCCGATGATCCCCCCGCCGAACGCGTGCGCCGACAGCCGCGTTTGGTGTATCGTCCAGACCTTTACCAGAAGCTTATTGACATCAATCCCTCGCCCTCCAATTGCCTGGAGTTCTGTCTTGGCACGCTGATGGAGATGCCGGAGGGAGACATTTACGAGGCCATCGAGCGGTACGTTGGACAAGGGCGCGCAGCCTACACCCATTTCCGCAATGTCCGGGGAAAAGCGCCAACGTATCATGAGACGTTCATCGACGAGGGCGACCTGGACATGATCCGGGTGATCGCCATGCTCAAACGGCTCGGCTATGACGGCGTGGTCATTCCCGACCACACGCCCCAAATGGCGTGCGCCGCCCCATGGCACGCGGGTATGGCCTACGCCATGGGCTACATCAAGGCGTTGGACCAAGCGATCGTGGCTTGATCTCAACGCGTCACGGGAATTGAAATGACACCGAACCGTTCCACTAACGCCACCTTAACCACCGACAACCTCGACGACCCCGTCGTGAAACATGTCCGCAAGGATTTTGTCGCGCTGCGGCAGGATTGCACGGTGGGCGAGGCGCTTCAACAACTTCGCCGGCAGGAGATCTCCGAGCGAATCCTGTATCTCTACGCTGTGGATGAGGACAATGCCCTCGTGGGGGTGTTGCCGACCCGCGCGCTGCTATTGAGTAATCTGGACGTGAAGCTGTCCAGCATCATGCTGACCCGGGTTGTCAAGATCCCGCACACCGCCACGGTGCTGGTCGCTTGTGAATGTTTCTTGTTTCACCGTTTCTTGGCGTTTCCCGTGGTGGATGAGGAGGGCCGCATCATCGGCGTGGTGGATGTCAACCTCTTCACCGACGAAGTGCTCGACATGGCCGAGCGCCGGTCGGCCGACGACATCTTTCAGCTCATTGGCGTCCGGGTGGCGCAGGCCAAGCGATTGTCCCCCTTGCAAAACTTCCGTAGACGCTTCCCGTGGCTTCTGGCGAATATCACGGGGGGGATCATATGCGCGATCCTGTCGGGATTCTATGAAGAGCTGCTTGAGGCGGTGGTGGTGTTGGCGCTCTTTATCCCGATTGTTCTTGCGCTCGCCGAAAGCGTCAGCATGCAGTCCATGACGCTTACCTTGCAGCGGCTGCACGGCGAGGGAACGGACCGGCGCATGTTCCTGCTCGCCTTGGGGCGGGAGTTCTTCACGGCCATTCTGCTCGGCATCGCCGCAGGCGGTATGGTGGGATCGGTCGCGTTCGTGTGGCGGGGAGATCTCATGGTGAGCGTGGTCGTGGGCGCAAGCATCGGCCTATCCATGATCACGGCGTGTCTTCTCGGCGTGGCGTTGCCCACCGCCGTGCGCGCGTTCAAGGGCGACCCCCGCGTGGCGGCCGGGCCCATGGTGTTGAGCACCACGGACATTCTGACATTGCTATTCTACTTCAACCTGGCAGGAATCATTCTGAGTCAGTTGGACTAAGCCGGAAAGCGGGGCCCAACGGATTGCATATCGCGAGTTGAGGGTCATCCCGGTTTGGTTAACGTTTGGGCTTACCCGCCCGTTTACTCATGCAGGGATTCGCTTGCCGCCTGGCTAACCGCCTTTTACGCGGCCTTGCAATTGTGGTATATAGGAGCATGGTCAAGGTAATTTCACAAGGAGACCAATCCATGCTGTTACGTATTTCTGTGGTGTTGACCGCGATATGTGTGTTGTCCTTGGGATGTGCGCCACAACGTTTCATACCCACGACTCAGGCGGGAGCTGGCAGGGGAAAGATCGACGTGATTGCCCACCGGGGCGCGAGCGCGTACGCCCCGGAGAACACCATGGCGGCCTACCAGCTGGCCATGCAGATGGGGGCGGATTGGATTCACGTGAACTGCCGCCTTAGCCAAGACGACGAGGTTGTTGTCATTCACGACGACACCTTGGACCGGACTACGGATGGGAGCGGGCCAGTGCGGCGGCATACCGTAGAAGAACTCAAGCAACTCGACGCGGGGTCGTGGATGGACGAAGAATTCACGGGCGAGCAAATCCCCACGCTCGCTGAGGTTCTGGATCTCGCCCGCGGCCGTAGGGGTGTCATCAGCGACACTTTGGATATCACGCCGGGCCGCATCGGCGTTTACATCGAACTTCAGCCCCTGCGGGAGGACCAGCCCGTCAGGAGCCATATCATGGGCATCGCCGCCCAATACCGGGATTTATTGCCTGATCATTCCGACCGTGTCTACGATTTGCTGGAGGCCAGCCGCAGTCCGAACTTCTACCTTGCGCGCAGGACGGTTGACCTGATTCGGCAGCGCAACATGGAGCGCCGCGTGGTCATCCAGTCTTCCTCCCCCGTCCTCATCGCGGCGGTGCGCTCCATTGATAACCACATTCGCACCGAGTATGTGGGAGACGTTGCGCCCGGAGACCCCGAATGGGGGTCGTTTGTTCACTGGGTTCAGATCACCAATCCCCATGGCGTGAACCTGAATCACGAGCGGATGACCCCGGAGCAGCTTCAATACTTCCAGCAAACGGGCCGCTTGGTCCATGCTTGGACGGTGAATAACCGCGACGCCATACAAGAAATGGCGGAATGGAACGTCGATGGCCTAATCACGGATTATCCCGACGTGGCCTTCGAGGTGCTGCGCGAGATGGGGAAGCGCTGATCGCATGAGCGCATGACCAAACGCATCCTGATCGCTGGCGGTGGCCCGAATCAGCTCGAATTCATCCGGAAAGCCCGTGAAATGGGCCTGTTTGCCGCTGTGATTGATGGCGATGCCGAAGCGCCTGGGTTGGCCGAGGCCGATTGCGGCGAAATCGGCGACATCCGCAACGCGGAAGTGTTGGAAGCGTTAGCCCGCGCGTTGCGCGTCGATGGCGTGTTGCCAGGAGCGGAACTGGCGGTGGAGGCCGTGGCTTCGGCCTGCGCCGCCTTGGGCCTTCCCGGAATCCCGCCCGAAACCGCCCGCGGGGTGCGCGACAAGGCGGTCATGCGCGAGGCGCTCCAAGAAGCTGGCTTCCACACTCCGCGATTCCAGATTGCGCGGAATGCCGGCGAGGCCGCAAAGGCGGCGTGTGAGCTGGGCTTCCCCTTGGTGATGAAACCCTCGGATGGGAACGCCAGCAAGGGCGTCCAGACGGTCAGCCGCGTTGAGGAGGTTTCCCTCGCCTTTGATCATGCCGCCCAAGCCAGCAGCGGCGGCGTGGCTTTGCTCGAAGAATACTTGGAGGGCGAGGAGTATTGCGTGGATGGGCTCGCCCATGAGGGGGAATTCCATCTCGGCGGCGTCACCGGCAAGGAACGCTCCGCCCTCCCCTACCGTTACGATCTCGGCATCTTCATGCCGCCCCTCCTCAGTCCCCGCCAAGAGCAGGCTATCGAAGAAACCGTGCGCGCCGCGTTGAGGGCCATCGGGTTTGGCCAAGGCCTGGTGCATGCGGAAGTGATTCTCGACAAGGCCGCTTCACTCGAACGCAGCTCCGCGGGGCCGCCCAGCGGCTGCCATATCGTGGAAATCGCCGGACGGCCCGGCGGCGGCCGCATTCCCACGGATCTCATCCCCCTCGTGTACGGTTCCGATTTCCCCGCGGACTGTATCCGCGTCATCTTGGGCGAGGCCCCCGTGAGCAAGCGGCGTCATTGCCGGGGCGCCGCGCTGTACTGGCTTCCGGGCGCGTCCGGGATCGTGGAACGCGTCGACGGGTTTGACGAAA
>PUOI01000522.1 GCA_003552765.1 Candidatus Hydrogenedentota bacterium
CAAACTCTACGGCCAAATCGATCCCGTGCCGGAGGAACGTATCCGGACCGTCGAGGATGGAGAGACCCAGGATGTGGGCGAACGCCGGTTGACGTTTCTTCATACGCGGGGCCACGCCAACCATCACATCTGCATTCACGACGCGAAGGCCAACTCCGCTTTCACAGGGGACTCCTTTGGCGTGGCGTTTCCCGCGCTGCAGCGTGGGACCCGGCCGTATATCGCATGGGCCGCGCCGCCCACGGACTTTGATCCGGATGCTGCTAGGGAGACCGTGGAGCGGCTCGTGAACACGGGCGCCGAGCGGTTTTGCCTCTCCCACTTCGGCAAGTTCACCGCCATCAAAGAGGGGGCCGCGATATTACTGCGCAACATTGATGATTTAGAGGCCATCTTGAACGAAGCCGCCGAGACAGCGTTGACCGGCAATGAACTCCGGGCATGGTGCGAGGAGCGCTTGCGCAAGGTAACCGAAGAGGCCTTGCAGGCGGCGGGATTGCCATTGAATGATGAGACCTTCCGCTGGGTCGAATCGGACCAGCGGCTCAATTCCTTGGGCTTGGCTTTCGTGGCGGAGAAACGCCGTCAAACGGTATCGGGATAAGAACATGAGACGTGACGCTGAAGCGCCCGGCGCGGCAACCGCTTCCACCACGCGGTGGATCCGGCTTCGCTCGCTTATTCGTGGACTGGCCGCCGCCCTCGTCATCGCAGTGTGCGCGGCGGGCATCGCGGCATGTGCGCGAAGTAACTCCGATAGCCACTTTTACCGTGGCTATGATCCGGAGTTTCCCTTGAACGTTTCCATCGAATCCGTGGAAGAGAAGGAAGCGTACACACGGGAGCACTTCTTCTTCGACAGCAACGCCGAGCACCGTATTCCGGCGCTCATGGCTGTGCCGCACGAAGACGGCCCTCATCCCCTCATCATCTTTGTCCATGGCGTGGGCCAGCGCAAGGAGTTTCTGGACGAGATTGCCGAACCGTTCGTCGAGGCCGGGTTCGCCAAGGTTACGTTCGACCAACACGACCGCGGGGAACGCAGTTTGGAAAGGGCGGGTCCCATTCGGAGGACATGGGCCATGCGCCGCCGCACCGCGCTCACCGTCAACGAAATCCGCCGTCTCGTGGACTTCGCGGAGAGCCGGGAAGATCTCGACCATGAGCGCGTGTATCTCGTAGGGGCAAGCTTCGGCGCCATCACGGGCGCAACAGCGGCCGCTTTCGAGGACCGCCTCCAGGCGTCGGTGCTGACATACGGCGGAGGCCATCTCCCCACGTTGTTCCTCAGTCCGGCGGTCAAGGACGAGATTGGGTTCCTTGTCTATCCCCTGCGCTATTTGGCGTGGGCGTTCTTCTATCCGGCCGACCCCATTCATCACGTCGCGGATGCAAGCCCCCGGCCCATTCTCATGCAGAATGGCTTGGAGGACCGGCTCATCCCGCCGGAAAGCGCCGAACGTCTGTACGAGGCCGCCCGCGAACCCAAGGAAATCATCTGGTATGAAGGCGATCACATCGGCCTGGACGAGGACGCGGTCGAGGAGGTCATCGACGATTCGATCGCTTGGTTGTTGAAACAAGACGAACGCGTCCATAAGGCGGGAGAAAGCTCCTAACGGAAGTGCTTCCGCTGCTACTTGTTTAACCCCAAGGATTGTGGATGTTCTTATTGAGTCTGGTTTGGCTGGAAATCATTTCAGGCTGTACCATGGTTTCGGCAGGAAGATTGAGCTTGGGTTGTTGTCCAACGTGGACCTTGGACGGGCGCTACCATACATGGACCTTGACGCCGATTCAGATGAAAGGCCATGGCGGCTAGCGGGCCAAACCCGCGCCGGAGGCGCGATAGCGAGTAGCCTGGGGCAAGCGAAGCGCCGCCCCAGGGTAGACGGTCCCCCGCGTGTCCGTCCTGCAGGGACGAAACAAAGACGCAGTGCTCGCTTCGGTCCCTTCAGGACCGATTTCAGCGGCGCCCGTGACCTGGGGCGGCGCTTCGCTTGCCCCAGGCTACTCCCTATTGCGCTTTCAGCGCATCATACGGTTGAGGTTGAGCCGTGGCTACGGCCATGCCCTGTTGAGACACAACCAAGGGCAGCAAAGACTGGTTTGGAACCTGCGGGCTAAGTCAAAGATAATCGGGACAACCACAAGGTTGAAGCGGACGGAGTAATAGTCTTCCATTTCCTTAGCGTATTCGAGGCAGTTTTGTGTATGTATAGCGAACGATTGGACGAAGCTTTTGCCTTCGCCCACACTCTTCACCGGAATCAACGCAGAAAGGGTTCCCGCGTTCCTTACGTCACCCACCTCATGGCCGTGGGGGCCTTGGTGGGCGAACACGGGGGCGACGAGGACCAGGTCATCGCCGCGTTGCTGCACGACGCCATGGAGGACCAGGGCGGCCGGGACACCCTGGAGCAGGTGCGCGTCCGCTTTGGGGACCGGGTGGCCGAACTCGTCACGGGGGCGAGCGACGCGGAGGACGATCCGAAGCCGCCTTGGCAAGAGCGTAAGGAGACCTTCCTGCAACGGCTGGGCGCGGCGCCGCCCGAGCTGAAGCTTCTCGTGGCCGCCGACAAGCTGCACAACGCGCGCGCCACGGTGACGGATCTGCGCCAAGTGGGAGCCGCCGTCTGGGACCGTTTCCGGGGAGGCCGGGATGGGACGCTGTGGTATTACACCCAGGCGCTTGCCGCCCTCTCACAGGACTGGGAGCACCCGATTCTGCACGACCTCGCTCAAGCGGTGGACGAGTTGCGGCAGTTGGGTCAGGCGGCGGAAGCAAAAAACTGATTGCCGATGTTCGTTGAACCATGACCGGCCAAGGCTGCCTTGAAGCCAGATCTGTAAGGATGGGACAGTCCATGTCTGATACGCGCACAGCGTTACTCGCAACCGCCGATGCCTTGACCCACGCTCGGTTTTCGCCGATGCTCCAATCGCTGGAGTACGAAGTGTTGTGGGTTCAAGATGGGCCCGGCGCCATCTCCCTGTGCCTGAGCTATCCGCCGGAGGCGGTGTTTCTTGACCACGCCTTGCCCGTCACGGATGGGCTTTCCGTGGCCGCCAGCCTCAGGCGCGACCCCTCCGTGAACGATGCGCTGCCGATCGCCCTCATCACCGGCGTCCCCGTCGACGCGCGCAAGACCGAGGAGGCCGGCATCACCGCCACACTCAGCCGCGATCCCGGCTACCATCACCTCCGCGAACTCGTGCAGGGCTGGCAAGTCGCGCGGTAAGCCTTTCGCCGGCGAGTTCAGCGTGGGCCGCGTCACCTCCAACAGAGCCCTCAGCGGCCTTTTCCCATGACCGTCGCGCGATAATCCAGCCTTGTCCTACTTCACCAAGGTATACAGTTCATCCTCGGGAAGCCGGACGCGGAACGCCTCTCCGGCCTCGGCATTGGCCTCGCGCTCCGTGACGTAGCCGTTGCCGTCCAGCACCGTCGCTTGGCTCAGGCCGCCGCGCCTCAGCGTCACCGACGCATCAATGAGCCGAACGTTCAGCGGATAGCCGCCAAGCTCCTGGACCGTATGGACGCCATCCTCATCCTCCTCCGTTTGGTAACCGTAGGTCCTGTCCTCGGTGGCCGCCTGGATGAGTATGCTCCCGGAATCCGAAAGCGGTTCATCGTCCAGCGATATCGCAAGTATGGAGCCGTATTCGTTGCCGCTTTCAATGACGATATCGTCCAGCTGGATGC
>PUOI01000396.1 GCA_003552765.1 Candidatus Hydrogenedentota bacterium
CACATCCGTGCTTTCGGGGGCGACACGCCGGACGGGGATACCCAGATTTCCGTGGCCACCCTGGGCGCCCGCTTGGAGCGCGACGAAGAAGCCGGCGGTTATCGCATCGAGCGAATATACCGGACCGATCCCGACTATCCGGAATGGTTTAGCCCGCTACATGAGCCGGGCCTGGACATCGAGGAAGGCGAGATAATCACCGCCATCAACGGCGTGTCCACATTGAGCGTCCGGCATCCCCACGAGTTGTTGCGCAATCAAGCCGGTCAGCAGGTGCTCTTAGAGCTGTGCGGCGCGGAGGGCGAAGACGAAACCCGTCAGCGTATTGTGAGGCCCACATCCGGCGAACAGCAGCTCCGTTACCGCGACTGGAAATACAGCCGCCGCACGGCCGTGGAAGAAGCCTCGGATAACCGCTTGGGCTACGTGCACCTCAGCGCCATGGGCGGCGCCAACCTCTCGGAGTGGTACCGGGAGTTCTATCCCGTGTTCAATCGCGAGGGGCTCATCATCGATATGCGCGGCAACCGGGGCGGCAACATCGACAGCATCATTCTCGGCAAGCTACTGCGGGAGGCGTGGTCCTACCATATCCAACGCCACGGAGAGCCCACTTGGAACATGCAATACGCATTCCGGGGGCACATCGCTGTCTTGGTGGACGAAACCACCTCGTCCAATGGGGAAGGATTCACCGAAGGCTTCAAGCGGCTGGGTCTGGGCAAGGTCATCGGCAAACGCACGTGGGGCGGCTACATATGGATAAGTACCGGACGAACCCGCCTTGCGGATGGAGGCAACGCCCCGGCGCCCCATATGGGGGTCTACTCCGAGGATGGGGAATGGCTCATCGAACGCCATGGCGTGGAGCCCGATATCGTGGTGGACAATCTCCCGCACGCCACGTTCAAGGGTGAAGACGCGCAATTGGACGCGGCTATAGAGCATCTTCTCGACAAGTTGAAGAAGGACCCCGTGGAAGTCCCCGAACCGCCGCCCTATCCCGGTCTCGAGGACGTCAGATTCTAAGCGGTTCAACTAAACCCCATCAGGGAAACTTTGGTCTCCCTGATGGGGTTTTCCCAACAGCGGGTTAACCAAATGCGGCTGGCCAACGCCCAAGAGACGTTTAACCGCGAATGAACGCGAAGAAACGCGAATACTTGCCCGCTCCCCTCATGAGAACTGCGCCACGCCTGACACACAAAAACGCCCGCACCCCGGTGTATCCAGGGTACGGACGTTGAATCGCCTTATACTGAAGCCATTGCCTTCGGGGAACACTCCCCGAGTGATGTGCTGGCCTCCCGGTATGTCTTATGCGAGCCGTACCAGGCCGTTGGCGAGCACTTCGCAGGTGTCCTTGCCATCGCCGCAGTCATTCTTGGCGAGCACTTCGCAGTTGTCCTTGCCATCACCGCAATCTTCCTTGGCGGACGCCTCGCAGGTGTCCTTGCCATCGCCGCAGTCATTCTTGGCGGACGCCTCGCAGGTATCCTTGTCATCGCCGCAGTCATCACTGCTGGCTGCCGCTTCCGCGCCGCGATCCTGGCCGAACATGCCGCATACACTGACATCGCCCGCGCCGAATGCCGCCACGGCAAACACAGCGCTCAATGCCACCGGAACCGCAAACAGGCTGCTCTTGAACATCGCGCGCATTCCCATGGATTCGCTTCCGTGCCGCATAATTGTGCTCCCTTTCTGTTGAAACTTTCTTGAGACCGTGTTCATATGCACGTCTTTCTCCCAAACAGGTTTCCGGCGCAAGAGTATTCCCCATTCCGGGAAATTGTCTCATAAGGTCTTTGGATGCGGCATGCTTTCTTGACAGCCGTATGTTGCTGTGCTACACTCGGGATGGTTAGCACTCAACAGCCGAGAGTGCTAAAGCGAGGACGGCGATGACTGATAACGTTAGGCTCACGGAGCGTGAGGAAACCATCCTTCACGCCGTTATACACACGTATGTGACCACGGCGGAGGCGGTGGGCTCGCGTTCTATTGTCAAACGGTATGGGCTTGGCGTCAGCGCCGCCACCGTGCGCAATGTGATGGCGGACTTGGAGGACCAAGGCTATCTTGAGCAACTCCACACGAGTTCGGGCCGCGTGCCCACGGATCGCGGGTACCGCTATTATCTGAATCACCTGATGCCCGTGCAGCCGCCCTCACCGGAAGAACGGGACCAAATCGACACCGAGTTGTCCCAAATGGTCAGGGATGCGCAGGAGATCATTCGTCACACCAGTCAACTGTTGGCGTTGATCTCCCATCACCCGGGCATCGTGGAGGCGCCGGACGATACGAACGCCGTCATACGGCACGTGGAACTGGCTCCCATCACCGATTCGCGGGTGGCCATGGTGGTGGCGGACAATTATGGCGGCGTGCGCACCATGTTGATCGCCCTTGATGAGCCGTTGCCCCGCGACAATGTTGAGAAGCTGAACCAGTTTCTCAACGAGCAAGGCGAAGGGGTGACGTTCGAGCAAATGGGACGGGCGATAAGCCACCGGCTCGAAACATCTCAAGACGAGGAACGCCGCCTGGCGGAAACGGCGGTGCGTGTCCTCGGGCTGATGCCGCCTCACCGTTCGGCGCAAGTGTTCCTGGAAGGAACAATTCAGTTATTTGAGCAACCTGAGTTTCACGATGTGAGCAAGGCGCGCGCCATCTTCACGTTGTTGGAACGCAGAGACCATCTCATCGAACTGCTGCGCGCCCGTTTGCTCACGGAGGAGCCGCCCCGCTTTTCCGTGGTGCTCGGTTCCGAAATGGAGCCCGAGGGCATGGAAGAGATCAGCGTGGTGGCTTCCCCCTACATGGTGGGGGGGCAAACGGTGGGTATTCTCGGGGTGGTTGGACCGCGCCGTATGCCGTACTGGCGAATAACCCCCGTGGTAGGTTACACGGCCGGTTCCCTCAGCCGGCTCTTGACCCGGTTGGCGGGTTAGCCGTCCGTTTTCGGGACAATCAGAACCGGGGCGCAACAGACCCTTTTCATTGGTAACTTCAATACGCAATGATGGATCCCATGAGAAAGCATCGCAAGGAAGATAACACGAATCATCAAGAACCTCGTGAAGAGGAGCAACCTTTTGACGAGTCCCAGGCTGCCGCGGACGATGGCGAAACCACGGCCGGGGATGCCGGGACCCAGACGCCGGGCGGCTTCGGGGAAGCTCCCTTGGCTGATGACACGGAGTACATCAGGGGAGAGCCGGTCGAGGACGACGAATACGCCAACGGAGAAGACGGCGATTACGCCACACTCCTAGCCCAGAAACAGGCCTTGGAAGAGGAAGTGGAGGCGCTCCGCGAAGAACGTGAGCAGCTCAAGGACCAGGCCCTTCGCACGCGCGCGGAGTTCGACAACTATCGCAAACGTCTCGCGCGGGAAGCCGAGGAAAAGAAGAAGATGGCCGCGGAGGACCTGCTTCAGGCCCTCTTGCCGGTGCTGGACAACCTGGAACTGGCCATCGAGCACGCGGGTGAGAGCGGCGAGGGACTGACAGAGGGTGTGCGGATGGTTTACAATCAGATGCACGATGTCTTAGGCCGTCATGGCTTGGAAAAGATTGAAAGCAAGCGGGTTCCCTTTGATCCCAATGTGCATGAAGCGCTCATGCAAGCCCCGTCCACCGAGATTCCCGATGGCCATGTGCTGCAGACTTTTCAGACGGGGTACAGCTTGGCGGGGCGC
>PUOI01000500.1 GCA_003552765.1 Candidatus Hydrogenedentota bacterium
GAATAGGTCCATGTTTCGCCGAGGTCCTCCGACATGCTCACGGGCATCCGGCCGGCGATGTTGTCGCCCCGTCCCAGCGCCATCAAGCGCCCATCCTCAAGCTCGACTACTCCCGCGTGAATGCCGGCAATCGTGCCTTCGCCGGTTTCCCCATCTGCGAAAGTTGGCGTGGGTTTGTCCTTTCCGGGATCGCGCCATGTGCCGCCGCCATCCGTGCTGATGTGAAGCGCCGTGCCGCCCTCACCGAGGTGCGTGGCGTCGCAGGGCTGGAGCAAGGTTCCGTCCCGGGTCATTTCGGTCTTATCGATGACCTGCTTGCGTTCCCTGATTTCGGGTCCTATGGCGCGGGGCGGCGTCCACGTCACCCCATGGTCCGTGCTTGTTCGCATGAGCAGCGCCAGATTCTCCCATCCCTCGGCGTCCTCGGCCCCCATGCCATTGAAGTGATACAGCGTGCCTTGGCCGTCGTTGAAGACGCTGGAACCGTGCATGTTACGGTCTTCCGCCCTGAAAAACTCGTACGCGGGGTCCCACGCGTCGCTGCCCGCGCGAAGCCGGCTGGCCAGCACGGTCAGCTCAGTGCCTGCTTCGCGCTCCGTGGTATACCAGATTGCTAGGAGGTCTCCATTGTCCAGATACGTGATGGAGGGCTGGTGATTGTGGGAGAAAAAGGGTTCTCCGGAATCATCCGGAGGCGGAATCACGAACACGATGGGACCCTCGAAGTAGGGCTCATCCGGTCCTTCGGGCCAATCATGCTCATCCGCCGATACATCCCGCGCCCAAAGAGGGGGCTCCTCCTCGGGGATGGGAGCCATGCCCACCACGATATTATCCTCCTCCTCGACCGTGAAGTGGCGGTAGATCAGGGGATCGGCCTCCTCTCCGAACGGCATGCCTGCAAGGAAACCGGCGAACGTTAGCGTTAGACCGAGACGCAAAACCATACACATTGTGGCGCCCTCCCTTGGTTAAGGTTAATGTTCCCGTGCTGCGGCGCGTGTAAGATACTCCAATCGCAGGGGCCAAAATCAACTTCAGCGGACGTGTTGACGTGCGGCGTGTGCGGCTGTTGTGCTAGGGTATGCGGTGACCTTGAGGCCAGAACCAGGATGCGCGGCGAATGCGCGCGTACAGGGACCTTTCTTCTTCGCGCATGACAAGCTCTAAGGAATCGGATGCCCCATGACGGATTCACCATACCCCTCCGCCGAGAGCGCCGATCCCATTCTGCGGCCGCAACCGCTGGACATGGGAGACATACTCGATCACACGCTCTCGGTCATACAGGCGCGGTTCAAGCCCTTGGCTATTGTGCTTCTATGCACGGTCCTACCCGCGAATCTCCTCATCGGCCTTGCTTGGCTGGGCATGGCTGTTTTGCCGTTCGTGCCAGGACCAGAAGGGGGGATGACCGATGAAGGCATGATGATGGCCTTTGGGATCGTGTTCATCCTGGCAATGGGGATAACCGCCATAGCAACGGTTGTGGTGTTTCCGTTGGCCGTCGCGGCGGTGAGCCATATCGTGAGCACGGCCTATTTTGGAGGAGACGCGAATCCTTGGCGCGCGCTCAGACGGGCTTTCGGACGGTTCCCGGTGTTGGTGGTGAGCAGCTTGATCTACTATGTCGCCGTAGGGATCGGCTTCATGCTGTGCTTTATTCCGGGCATCTGGCTGCTAATCGCGGGCTTCCTCTATTTGCCTGTGATCGCCTTCGAGCCTGCGGGTCCCGTTCAAGCCATCCGCCGCAGTTTCCGGCTCACGGAGGGCCAGCGGCTTCGGATTCTTGTGCTCCTGCTCGTGCTAGGCGTACTCGGCTCGGGCATCACCATGCTCAGTTTCGTGGCGCCCATCCCCGGCATCCAGCAACTCCTTGAAGCCCTGTTGGGCGTGATTAGCAGCGCCATCTTCTGTGTGGTGGAGGCGGTCTTGTACTTCAGCACTCGAAGTCAGCGTGAGAACATGGACGTGGAGGCCTTGATCGACCGGGTTAGCGCACGGGTCCCACAGAGTACCGTGGAAGAGGTTGTGCTATGACCTGGAGCGCGGCAGGAGGCCAGAGCGTCAGCGCGCCTCCCAGCGCGGGCCAGATCAAGGACACGGTGCGTGAGCTGGTGGCCGAAGGGCCGTACTATCTGGAGGGCCATCACCATTTTCAGCCGGTTTGGATGCAGCGCATTCAGGCGTGGATTCTGGACCTTCTGGACCGATTTTTGAGTGTTGTTGAACGGATCGCACCGGCTGGAACACTGGGATTCTATTTGCTGATCATTGCGTTGATCGCCATCCTGTGCGCGCTGATGGCGCATATCATCTACACCCTCTACCTCGCCATGCGCCCGCCAACCCATGCCCAGACCGCCCGAAATGGCGAGAACGGCGCGGGATTCGACCACAAGCCAATCGTGGAAGAGGCGCGGGAGTTGGCCGCCAGAGGCGTTTATGGCGACGCCACGCGCGTGCTGTTCCGGGCGGCGCTAACCTTGCTGGAAGCCAAGCGCGGAGGCCGCATCCGCAAGGGATTGACGAATAGGGAATACCTGCGCACGTTCCGGTCGGATTGGGTCGTGAATTCGCTTAAGCCATTCGTGGAGGTGCTGGACCGGAAGTGGTATCGCAGCGAACCGTTTCAGCCCGAGGATTTCCAGCGGTGTGAGGCGGCGCTCCAGGGCTTGGAGCAAGCGCTGGAGGAGCGTGGCCTGTGATTCGCGTTCGCTACATCGTCGGAGCGCTGGCGGCGTTGGTGGTCCTCAACATCGGCTGGCAGCTCTATCAGACCTGGCGCGAACCCTCACCCAGGGAATTCGTGCCAACCTCCTATAGCGGAATGGCCGCGGGATACCGCGCGCTCTACGAACTTCTTGATACGCTGGGGCCAACTCCCGAACGCGGCATTACGCCGCCCTCGTTGCGCGTGGACGAGGATACGCGTCTGCTCCTTCTGGAGCCGCAACTCATGGCGCTTGAGCTAGAGAAGGCTTACCTCAGGGAGTTGGAGGATTGGCTTGAACGGGGCGGCGAGGCCGTGTTGCTCACGCCGTACCTGGTGCATCCCATGTTTCGGGACGTGCCGGCATTTCTGGAGCATTCAGACGAGGCCGAGGAGGACGAAGACGGCGAGGTCACGGTTCAAGAGCGGCTTCGCCGGCTGACGCATGCCCAAGCCATGGAGATGATCGGTGAGCCCGAGATGCCGGAACGGTTTGGCCTTACAGAGCTTCACATGGCCGGGGAGTGGGCGCCGTTCACTCCCTTTGACCCGGAGTTCGTTCCAATGACTTCTGGGTTTCACGTGCCGGAACTGTACGAGCTGTACCGGCCGTCCATGGGAGCCTACGATGTCCGGTTCACGGGCGCGTGGGAGCATCTCGGGTCCGATGTGCGTGAATTGACGCTCACATTCAACGATATCCCTCACATTACGGGCGACGGCCTCGGCCGCGCCTTGGCGGCTGTTGAAGTGCGGCCGCATGGCGCGGATGACGACAGCGAATGGCTCACCGTGGGGGCGAAGTTTCCCAAAGGCTCGGGCGCCGTCACGCTGATCAGCGATCCCTTGATGCTGCGCAATCAGGGGCTTATTGAGACGGACAACGCCGTCTTGGGGTATCATCTCGCCGCGGGATCCGGCCAACGGCGTCCCCTGATTGACGAGTACTACAAAGACGGGCTTGAACGAGGC
>PUOI01000415.1 GCA_003552765.1 Candidatus Hydrogenedentota bacterium
AGCACCACGTTGGCCATCCAGTCGGCGTCTTGCGTGAATCGCTCCGGCTCGGGATAGGTCTCGTCCAGGCCCTCCGTCTTGCCGCGGCCGAATCGGGGCACAAGGCTTTCTCCGCGGCCCATCCCGCGCATGAGGGATTCCTCGCGGATGATATCGCGCGTCACCAAGAGCCGCTGCAACAGTCCGGGGGGCAACAACGCGCTCCAATGATCCACGATGTATTGGAGTTGATCTTCAAGCGATTCCGGCGCCATCTCGCTGGGCAGCCGCCACAGGGAGAACAGCCGGTGCTCGAAGGGGGCCACGGGCTCTTGGGTTTCAAAATACTCGTCAAGCCGCCCCACCAGCTCTTGATAGTTTGTCCGGCGGCGAAGCTCCGTGTCGTCAAACAAATCTTGGAAGGGCTTCATCGCGGGATTGTTGAGCCCCAGGTAGAGGAGCGCCATCTCCACCGTGGCACGGCAGTCGTTAGGCATGCCCGCCGTCCATTTTTCGAGATAGCGTTCTGGGGTCATTTCCCCCATCATGATCGGCGTGGGCGGAAACAGCTCGACGAAGCCGCGTATTGGCCTGTCGACGGCGGAAAAGCCACTGACGTCCCGGACCTGCATCAGCGCACGCTCCATGACCCCCCGGCACTGCTGGGTGCAATAATGGTGCGCCACGTAATACAAGACTTCGTTTAGAAGTCCCGCCGCCATGAGCGTTCCGCCGCGGATGGGCTCCGCCCTGGGATCCTGCTCCACCCGCTTCGCGTTGACCGCGCTCGCCACTTGACGCACGGCGCCGCTGACGTTCCGGTTGCCCGTTTCGCGCATCCGTGTGAGAAGCTGTTTCACCCCGTACGTCTCACACGCCTCCCGCGACAGATGAAAACCGAACGGAAAGTAGGGCTCTTGTGTTTCGTCCAAGTACACTTCCAGCATAAAGCGTTGTTCCCCATGTGAAGCTAGGCCATGGTCTTCTTTTCCCTAGCTCTTGTGTTTGTCAGGCGGAATCGTTATCTTGCAAGATACGCCATCCCCAGCTGTGGAGATCCGGGGTAACACGGCGGCGGCGGCCCCAACGGCGTCGCGTTAAGAGAGTTCCCCCTAGCATACACCATCAATTCGGGTTTTCGCCATGTAACCCTTTACCGCAAGGATTGGGTCCCTCCGTCAAGCCAAGGCAGCCCCTTGTGATAGGCGGCTCCCGCAGCGCACAGGACGCCATCACGGGACAGGGCCTTACGAGATCGGGCCGTCTACAAGCTTTCTTTTCGGCGCGGAGACGGCGTTGACCCCGGAAAGCCCTCCGGGAATTATCGCAGTCTCGAAAATGTAATGTGTTGTAGCGTCAGATTCTGTTAGACTATGCATACTTGCGCGGTGTCACGGGAAGCACATACAGAGGAGACAGGAAAGATGGCTATGAAAGGAAATAGGCGGGACTTTTTGCGTTGGGCGGGTATGGGCTCGGCCGCGTTGGCCTTGGGTGGCGTGGCGGAGATGCGTCCGGCGGCGGCAGCGGATACCGTCCCCAAGCGCCCCTTCGGCAAGACCGATGTGGAGCTGTCCATAATCGGATTCGGCGGCATGAGCATGCGAAACGTGGAGCAGGACCGGATCAACCGGCTTATGGCGGAGTCGGTCGAGCAAGGCGTCAACTTCGTGGACGTTTCCCCGAATTATGGTGATGCCGAGGAGCTGGCGGGGCCAGCGGTCGAACCCTACCGCGACGACATTTTTCTCGCCACGAAGACTGCCCGCCGTGACAAGGAGGGCGCGAAGCAGGAATTTGAACGGTCACTGGAACGTCTTCGGACCGATCACTTGGAACTGTACCAGCTCCACAACCTTCAAGACATTGAAGATGACGTGGAAGCCGCGTTCGCCTCTGGCGGGGCCATGGAAGTCCTCTTGGAAGCCAAGGAAGCCGGCATCGTCCAGTACCTCGGTTTTTCCGCTCACACCGAAGTGGCGGCATTGCGGGCCATGGAGTTGTACGACTTCGACTCGGCTATGTTCCCCATTAACTTCGTCTCCGAGTATCAAGGCGATTTCGGCCCCCGCATGATCGAGAAGGCGCGCGAAAAGGAGATGGCCATCTTCGCCCTGAAGCCCATGGTCCGTCAGCGGGGCCAAGGCGATTCGGAAATCCGCCAGATGTTCTCCCGGCTGTGGTACGAGCCCTTGTACGAACCGGAGCTGGCCAGCCTTGGGTTGCGATGGACCCTCAGCAAATCGGGCGTGACCTCGGCCTTGCCGCCCGGCGACCCGGACTTGTATGAGCTGGCCTTGCAGCTGGCGAAGGAGTACACGCCTCTGACCGAGGAGGAAGAGCAAGAAATGTACGCCATGGCCCAAGACTACAACCCGCTGTTCCAGGTGTAACACAAGCGCCTCCGCAGCAGGAACACAGCGCTGTGCTGAACTCACCAACCCTTGGCCTCACCTTATCGGGAGTTCCCCTGATCTATCGGGGGAACTCCCGTTCTTTGACGGGGGGGATGTAGATGCCCCGCACACCCCCGTAGCCGGTGATTGGGAGTCTGGCTTGACATGGACGGGGCAAGGGGATTTTAATGGGAGATGCGCTGGCAAAGCGCCAAGAGGAGCGCGGTGCGCGCGATTCTTCACCTTTAAGGAGGCGATTGCAATGAATAACGTCCGTCTCTTCAGCGGCTGGGCAATTCCTGCCGCTGGCATCATCTTGCTGTGCCTTGGCGGCATGTTCGCCGGTGCGGAGGACAACGCGGCCAACGACGATGACCCGTTTCGCGAGATACGCGAGCAAATGGTGGAGCGTCACCTCGCCCAAGCGGGCGGGTGGGGGCGCGACGCCATCGAGGACGAGAATGTTCTCAACGCGATACGGACGGTGAAACGGCACGAGTTCGTGCCCGAGCAGTACCGGCGTCAAGCCTACCTTGACCAGCCGTTGCCCATCGGCCACGGCCAGACCATTTCCCAACCGTTTATTGTGGCCTACATGACCGAACTCCTTGAGTTGGAAGAGGACGATGTCGTCTTCGAGGTAGGCGCGGGTTCCGGTTACCATGCGGCGGTCATCGCGGAAATCGTGGACAGGGTCTATACGGTGGAGATCGTCGAACCCCTGGCGGAGAGCAGCGCGGAACGGCTGGAGCGTTTGGGGTACGACAACGTGACCGTAAGCCATGCCGACGGATACCATGGCTGGGAGGAACATGCTCCCTTCGACGCCATCGTGGTGACTGCGGCCGCGAGCCATATTCCGCCGCCGCTGGTCGAGCAGCTCAAACCGGAAGGGCGGATGATCATCCCCGTGGGGCCGCCCATGCAGATCCAGAACCTGATGCTGGTCGAGAAGGACGAGGAGGGCCGGGTTTCGCAGCGCAACGTGATGCCGGTCCGGTTCGTGCCCCTCACGCGGAAGGACGAGGAGTAGGCCGGGTTTGCGCCGCTTGAGGCGCCGCCCCCAATCGCCGGATAGGACGATGTGCGGGCCACTTACATCCCCCGGCCCTTCGGGCCACCCCCTTCCAAGGGGGCATCGTAGCGCCGGCATCTTGCCGGCAAAAAGGCGCCCTTCAAGCCGCGATACACATGCCGGCGAGACGCCGGCGTTCCGGGGGCATCGTAGCGCCGGCATCTTGCCGGCAAAAAAGGCGCCCTTCAAGCCGCGATACACATGCCGGCGAGACGCCGGCG
>PUOI01000439.1 GCA_003552765.1 Candidatus Hydrogenedentota bacterium
ATCCGGCGGCGGCGATTTGCGCAACTGCTTGCGTTGACCGCGCAGGCGTTTGTCTTGCCGCCGCCGTTCCCGCGCCGCGCGGGTGGGCCGTGTTGGACGCCGGGGTTTGGGCGGAGCTTCCGCGGCCCGCTGGATCCACCGGCATAGCCGGCTGTAGGCGTCCTCGCGGTTCTGCACCTGGCTCCGGAACCGGCGGGCTTCAATGATGAGCGCGCCATCCTCCGTCAGCCGGCTGGCCGCCAGGCGTTGTAGACGCGCCTTGACCGGCTCGGGCAGTGAGGAAGAAGCGGCGACGTTGAACCGGAGCTGAACCGCGCTCGCGACCTTGTTCACGTTCTGTCCGCCCGGTCCCGAGGCGTGAATGAACTGCTCCTCGATCTCGTTAGCGGGGATGCAAATGTCGGGCGTGGGGTGTAGCATGGAAACTCGCTGATTTCAGATGTGATAAACAACGTCTCGCCGCCCCTGTGCGCGCACGATCAACTGCGCACAGGGGCGGACGCTTTTTTTGCCTATAAAACGATAAACCGCTTCGCGGCCATGAAATCAGGGCAAGGGCGCCTCCTGAACCCTGGTGGTTTGGAGTGCGATATGTGCTTGTTCGTAGCCCGCGTCCGCCGCCGCCTGATACCATTCCATCGCCTTTTCTATATCTGGTTCGACGCCATGGCCGCCTTGGTACAGTTCCCCGAGCCAATACATCGCTACGGGGTGGCCTTGGAGCGCCGCCAAACGGTACAAGTCGCGGGCCTTACCAAAATGCTGGGGCTCGCCTTCGCCGGTGCGGAACCGATGCGCGCGCAACGTCATCGCTTCCGGATCGCCAGCTTCCGCGGCAGCCTGCTCGGCGTTGTGACCGAGAATCGCGCCGCAGCCCACCGTGGCCCAGCCAATCACGCCGGTCAACAAGGCCATCATTCCAAGCAGGGGAACCAAGGGAAGTGTTTTCATATCGTTTTCTCGCTTTCCGTAAATAACTATATTACGTGGGGGGACACTATCTATATTGGGGCGCACACGGCAATTTCTAGTTATCTTATACCAGATACGCCACAATTATGCTAGAAGAAAAACATGCCGCGCCCGCGCCGCGAGAAGCAGCGCGGGGCGTCTTGCGTTTCTACTGTAATGGACGGCGCCAACGCCCGATTTCTTCACCTATTTCGGATGGCCCCTTGGGAGAATGCCAGGCGTCTGTAGTAAGTCCAAAAACGCCCTTGCTGAACGGGACATATACCCGCCGCGGCGCCAGATCGCGCCGATGGGAATCGCGGGCAGGGCGGGGACATTCAGACAGGCGATGCCCTCGTCCCGCTCGCTTACAACGGCGCGCGGCAGGATGGATACGCCGATGCCCTCGCTCACGTAGCGCTTGATGACCTCGAAGCTGCCGCTGTCCAACACGGCCTGCGGCTCGAAGCCCGCCTTCTCGAAGTGGCGCATGAGCGCCGTGCCGGTCCTGGTGGCGGCATCCAGCATGAGGAAAGGCTCGCGTTGAAGATGTTCGAGGCTGGCCCGCCGTCCGCGGGCAAGGGGGTGATCCGCCGGGACCACGGCCGCGAACTCTTGCACAAACAATTCCTGGGATTCAAACGCCTCCGTCGAAGCGGGCAAGGTGACCACGGCCATGTCCAACTCTCCGCGCAGCACTTGGTCGCCCAACGCCTGCGAAGAGCGGTTCACGATGACCAGCCGCGTGTTCGGGTGGCGTTGCGTGAAGGTCCGCACGCAAGCAGGCAATACGTACAACGCCACCGTGTCGCTGGTGCCCACGCGCAATTCCACGTCCGGACGCTCGGCGAGGTCCGCCACTTCGCGCGCGATGCCCGCCACGTCATGCACCACGCGGCGTCCGCGTTCATAAAGCAGTTCGCCCGCCGGGGTCAGCGTGTGCCTGCGGCGGTCCAGCAGCCGCTGGCCGAGTTCGTCTTCCAGGGCGCGGATTTGCTGGCTTACGGCTGGCTGGGATCGCGCAAGCCGGCGGGCGGCGGCGCGGAAACTGCCTTCCTCGGCGACGGCGCACAAGCATCGCAAGGCTTCGAGCGTCATGATAAGAATTCCTTATGTGTTTCATCACAGAATATCATTTGACTTATCGCGAGTCCAGGGCGTAAGCTAAAGCCGCTCGAACGATCGAAAAGTCCATAGGGGTGTTGAGTGGGCGTATCGGGGGGCGCTCTTCGGGATGATTGAGACGGAATTGCCATTGGTGACGCCGGAGAACACGGCGCGGGAGATTACATGACGGACGAAAGCAAGAGCATGGACTACCGCCAGGCGGGCGTGAACATCGACGCCGCCAATCAGGTGGTGCGGAACATCGGGAAGATAGTCCGTGAGACGTACAGCGAGCGGGTGTTGCGGGATATCGGCAGCTTTGGCGCGATGTACAGCTTGGACACGTCGCACATGGAGGAGCCGGTGCTCGTGTCGAGTATCGACGGCGTGGGCACGAAGCTCAAGATCGCCTTGCTTGTGCAGAAGTACGACACGATCGGCATTGACCTGGTCGCCCATTGCGTGAACGATATTTTGGTGCAGGGCGCGCGGCCGCTGTTCTTTCTGGATTATCTGGCTTGCCACAATCTCGACCCCGATATTGTCACGGACATGATTCGCGGCGTCGCACGGGGATGCCGATACGCGGGATGCGCCCTGGTGGGCGGCGAGATGGCCGAGATGGGCGACGTCTATAGGGACAATGAGTATGATCTCGCGGGCACGATCGTTGGGGTCGTGGATCGCAAGAAGATCATCGACGGAACCACGATCGGCGAGGGCGATGTGGTCATCGGATTGGCTTCTTCGGGGCTCCATACAAACGGCTTCACGCTGGCGCGGCGCATCTGTTTTGACAAGGCCGGGCTTGCATGCACCGATGAGATGCCCGGCACCGGCCGCACCGTCGGGGACGCGCTGCTCGAACCGCACCGCAGCTACGCCAAGGTCATTCAGTTGCTCATGCGCATCGTGACCATAAAAGGCATGGCCCACGTGACGGGCGGCGGCATTACCGATAATCTCCCGCGGGTCTTGCCCGATGACTGCGGCGCCGAGGTCGAGCTTGGCTCATGGGAAACGCCGGCCATCTTCAAGTTTCTGCAAGATGCGGGGAACGTGGACGAGGCGGAGATGCTGCACGCCTTCAACATGGGGATTGGCTATCTGGTCATTGTAAGCGAAGAGCAGGCCAGCAAGGCCATGGACGCCCTGACGCAGGCGTGCGAGGATCCCAAGGTAATCGGGCGCGTGGTCAAGGGCGAAAACGAGGTTCATTACAAGGGACAGATTCGTTATGGCGCACCGGATTGAGGTTGGGATGAAACCGGAGATGCCGGACCCGGCGGGGGAGGCGCTCCGGAGCCGGATCGCGGAAGACTTGGGCATAACGACGGGTCCCATCCGCATCATTGATGTTTACACGATTGACGCCGCGTTGGGCGCGGACGAAATTGAACGCCTCCGGACAGAATTGTTCACCGATCCCGTCATCCAGGCGTCCTCGGCGGACCAATCGCTCGCGCGGGACTACGATTACCTTATCGAGGTCGGCTACCGGCCCGGGGTGACGGACAATGTGGGCCGGACCGCCGCCGAGGGGATCGCCGATACGCTGGCGCGGCCCCTGAAAACCGGGGAGACCGTGTTCAAGTCCACCCAGTATG
>PUOI01000537.1 GCA_003552765.1 Candidatus Hydrogenedentota bacterium
ATCCTCTCGGCGCTCACTTGCCGCCGGATCAAGAAGAACTGGAGGCCGCTTACCGGAAGGTATTGCTGGAAGAATATGGCGTTTGCTTCAACCATTTGTTTGTCATCACAAACATGGCCATCGGCCGGTTCTTGCAGGATCTTATCAAGCAAGATAAAGCCGAGGAATACCAAGAGACCTTACGGAACGCTTTTAATCCGGCCACGCTCGACGGGGTCATGTGCCGGGACCAGCTCCACGTGGGTTGGGACGGAACACTGTACGATTGCGATTTCAACTATGCAATCAACCTTCAAGCGGCCACAAAGGAACAACACATCGCGGAGTTCGATTCAACCTCGTTTCGGAACCGAAAAATCGCCACAGGGGAGCACTGTTTTGCATGTACGGCGGGCTGCGGTTCATCGTGCGGCGGCGCCATCGCCTAACCCCTGGGGCTGTGGCACACTCAAAAGCGGGCTGAAATGGAATCTGGAGAAATACGACGGGACGCGCCCCAGACGTTCGTCATTACGGGCGCGACCGATGGCATCGGCTTGGCCTTGGCCCGGCGGTTGCAGACGAGCTGCGACCGCCTCGTGCTCGTTGGGAGGCGGCCGCCGGAAGTCTTGCGGGACACCGGCTTCGAGGATGCGTTGTATTGCCAGGTTGACCTCGCCCAACCGAATTGCGCCGAAGTGGTCGAGGCTTTTCTTGAGCAACATGGCGCCGGCGCCATTCACAAGCTCATTCACAACGCGGGCGCAGGCTACGTTGGCGATATACCAGACCAGTCTACCGAAAGCATCACGGAACTCGTCCAAACGAACCTTGTGGCCCCCATCGGGCTCACGTGGACGCTGCTGCCCAGATTGGAGCGTGTGCGGGGACTGGTCTGCTTCGTCAGCTCCGTCGCCGCGGCGCTCCCCATGGCCCAATACGCGGTATACGTCGCGACGAAAGCGGCGCTCGAAGGATTCGCGCGCAATCTGCGGATCGAGAGCAGGGGCCGCCTCCGTGTCCAAGTGGTGCGGCCCGGCGCGACCCGCACGGGAATGCACGTGAAAGCGGGCATGTCCCAAGCGGATACGAACTGGGAACGCTTTGCGCCAGCCGAACGGGTGGCTGCTCAAATGGAACGCGCCCTCGACGTTCCTAAGAAAGCCGTGACGCTTGGCGCCAGCAACAAGATTATTTCCAAGGCGGGGCGCGTATTTGCGGGGATCATTGAGGCGGGCATGCGGCGCCAGAAGGAGGAGCTTCCCGCTATCGAGAAAGACCAACAGGCCCGTCCGCGTTGTTTCATTACCGGCGCGGCGGACGGCATTGGCCGCGCGATGGCGCTGCGTTTCGCACGATCCGGTTACGATATTGTCGCCATCGACAACGATCCCGTGAAGTCCGCTGAGACTGCGGAGGAGATTCAACAGACCGGCGCGAAAGCGGAGTTTCGCAGGGACGACCTGTCCGATCCCGCTGCGAGCGAACGGGCCGTGGAAACCGTGCGCGCGGGCGGGCCGGTGGACATCGTGGTTCACAACGCGGGGGTTAACGCGGTCGGGCGGTTTGGCGCCATCTCCCTCGAGGATCAAAAGGCTGTCATCGACGCAAATCTGCAAACGCCGCTCTTGCTGACAGCCGGCTTGCTTCATGCAGGGCTACTTCGTCACGACGCAAGCTTTGTTTTCATGGCCTCCCTCTCGTGCTATGTGGGTTACCCCGGGGCAGCGGCGTACGCCGCCAGCAAGGACGGGCTAGCGGCGTACGCCCGTGCGCTATCGGTCGCGTTGGGGCCGCGGCGCCGCGTACTCACGGTTTTCCCGGGTCCCGTTCGTACGGCCCACGCCGAGCGGCATAGCCCGGATAACAGCCGCGCAGACCGCCGGATGGCCCCGGAGACGCTGGCCGCTATGGTTGACGAAGCCCTTGCGCGGAACGAGCGCATCCTTATCCCAGGCGCCGGGAATCGGGCCGTAGCGTGGCTGGCCCGAATATGGCCTGCTCCATTTGAGTTGCTGATGCGCCGCGCCATCCTGGAAAAGCTGGATCCCGATGATACCGCCGTAACGGGGCGGCAATGATATGCGGTTGTTCGTGTAAGGATTTCCTCCTTAGCGCGACAGACTTAGTGAAAGCGTCAACATGGGTTCGGCGTTCAAGTCGCAAGTCACTTGTAACTTTATGCATAAGGAGGCACAGCGAGAGATGACAACACAGAGCGAATCGGCGTTAGCGGATGCTGCGCCGAAACACCAAGAGTTGAACCCGGCTAACGCCGGGACCGGATTGACCTCCGCCAGAACAGCCTCGTGGGTGAAGTATGGCTCAATAGGCATAAGCATCCTGGCCGTTCTGGTCATCGTGCGGGCCTTGCCCATCAATCAGGGCTTACAGTTCGCTATTGCGTGGATTGAGGGGCTTGGCCCCGCGGCCCCGTTGGCGTTCGTGGGGCTCTACTTTCTCGCCACCATGGCGATGCTGCCCGCGTGGCCGCTCTCCGTTGCGGCGGGCATGCTGTTCGGGCTGTTCGGCGGGACGGCGGTGGTGGTCGCCGGAGCCACGTCCGGCGCCGCCGGCGCATTCGTGCTTACACGGTATCTGGCCCGAGATTACGTGGAGCGAAAAATTCGGCACTACCCCCGGTTTGCCGCCGTGGACCGCGCGGTAGGTGAGGGCGGCTGGAAGATTGTGGCGCTACTGCGGCTGTCGCCCGCGCTGCCCTTTACGCTGCAGAACTACTTCTACGGCCTGACGGCGATCCGCTTTTGGCCTTGCATCCTTGCAACAGCGGGAGCCATATTGCCCGGCGTCTTCATGTACGTGTACTTCGGTTACGCGGGCCGCGCGAGCCTGGAAGCCGCCGCCGCTGGTGGTGCCGCGCCCAGTGGCGTGGGCCAATACGTGTTGCTTGCCGTGGGCCTCGTGGCCACGGTGGCTGTCACGGTCTATGTCACCCGGCTCGCCTGGAACGCCATCCAACAATACAGCGACCTGGCCCCGGCCGAGGAAACACCGGCCGATACCCCATCCGCGCCGGCCCAACCCTGGCGGGGCGCGGCCCTGGCAGCTTCCATGGCGGCGGTGCTGGTCACGCTGGCCGCCTGCGCGCAGATTCAGCCCAACTTCATCATGCGCTGGTTCCAGCCGCCGGCGGTCGCCATGGTGGAAGCCTACGAGCGCGATCCGGACGGAGCGACATTTGACCATTCGACCTTCGATGCCATTCTCAAAGAATACGTGAATGAGTCGGACAGTGAGACGCAATATGCGGCCAAATACACGCCCGAACTTGCGGAGGCCCTTGAAGCGGGCGCCGAACCCAGCCTCCATTGGCTCAACTACGACTGGGCGCTGAACGATCAGGAGAACCTGCCTTGAGTGAAACGACAACCATAATGGAGGGCGAATCAGCGTTGGACGACGCAGGGATTGCGGCCCTGCAGCCCCTGGACGAGCATAATCAGGAGTGGCGCTGTTACACCCATCCCCCGGACTGGGAGAACCCCACACCGGATGGCCGCTACAACATGGCCGTTATTGGCGCGGGCCCTGCTGGCTTGGTGGCCGCCACGGCCGCCGCGGGCATGGGGGGTAAGGTGGCGCTTATTGAAAAAGGGCTGCTGGGCGGTGATTGCCTCAACGTGGGCTGCGTACCGAGCAAGGCGCTCATCCGTTGCGCACGAGCC
>PUOI01000130.1 GCA_003552765.1 Candidatus Hydrogenedentota bacterium
CACCCGTGATGGCTTCCAAGCCCCGGCCTTGGGAATGGACGCCGTTGATCCCTTGGATGAGCCCGCGCGCGATCGTGTCCAGGTCGCCCATGACCTCGGGCAGGATCTCGTCCCGCATGCGAAGCGCGCCGCCGAGCTTGCCGTTGCCCGGGGGAACGGCTTCTTCTGTGTCGCTGAAGCGCAACTGGTAGAAGTTCTGGTGAATGCCAACCGAATCCAAGTCGCTTTGGCGAAACGCCTCGACTTCCCGGGCTTGATCGCCGTAGACCAGGCTTTCCTCGCCGATGAGGACATTCACCTCCCCGCTCTCCCGCTCATTCACGCTTATATCCGCGATTTTGGAGAGTTTGTCCAGGAGCAGGTCCCGCTGGTCGCGAAAGTCGTTGGCGGTGCGCCCTCCCCCTTCGACGCGGCGGATCCTTTCGTTGAGTTTGGCGATTCCCTCGGCCAGGTCATTGATTTCGACACTGGCGTTGCGCACTTCCGCATTGGCGTCCAAGCGCAGGTCATCCAGGCGGCGGTGGGTCTGATTGATGAACTGCGTGAGACTTTCGGCCTCCGAGACAACCGATTGGCGTTGCGGCAGTTTGTCAACATCGGACGCGAAGTCGTTCAACGCTTGGAACCACCCGTCGAGGCGTTGGCCGAAGGCGTTGTCTTCGGGTTCAAGGAATTTGTCCTCGATCTGTGCGTAAAAGCTGCTTTCCAGCTCGGCCTGGCCCAATCCCGGCGCCGAACGCCGGTAGGCCTCATCGAGGAAGGTGTCGCGCACCCGTTCAACCCCTCTAAGGTTGACGCCCCGGCCGATTTGGCCGTAAGGGCGGTTGATCGGGGCGCGCGTCTCCAACTCCACCCGCTGACGAGAAAAACCTTCGGTGTTCACATTGGCGATATTGTGCCCCGCGGTATCCAGTTGCGCCTGGGACGCCGCCATGCCCGACCGGGCAATATCGAATGCGCTGAACAATGTCCCCACAGTATCCGCCTCCTTACTAGTCCCGCCGCCGGGGCAGGTTGCCGCCTGGGTTGCGCTCATGGAGCAAGTATCGTTCCTGTATATCGGCCAAGTCCCGCAAATCCTTAACCGGAACCCGCCCGCTTTTCGCGGCGGCGGAAAAGGCCCGGCTGGGCGTCATCTGCAACGACGCGTTGCATCCTGGCCGGGACCGTGATAAAGTACAGTTATATGTTGAACACACCGGCTCCATTCGCATGGAATTTTTGCCCAATCTGCGGCGGATCCCTGGAATCGCGTGATGACGGCGAGAGTTTGCGTCCCCATTGTGGCCGTTGCAGCCGTTTCTACTATTTGAACCCCGTCCCCGCGGCGTGCTGCGTGGTGAACGACGGTAATGGCAAGGTCGTTTTTGTTCAGCGGGCGGTTGAGCCGGCTAAAGGCTTGTGGACTTTGCCGGGCGGTTTTGTCGAAGTTGGCGAGACCACCGACGAAGCGGCGTTGCGCGAGCTGGAAGAGGAGACCGATATCCGGGGCCGCCAGCCAAGGCTGTTTGGCGCTAGTACACAGCCGAGCGCGCTGTCGGGAGCGGTGGTGGTGCTCGGCTACCGGGTGGATGAGTGGGAAGGGAACATGACGGCCCGCTCCGACGCAATGGATGTGGGGCTTTTCGGCCATGTGGAACGGCCTCCCCTTGCGTTCGAGGCTCACCGGGAGCTGCTGGCCTTGTACGACGCCCTGGACGGGCTTGTTCAGGCGGATGAATCCACCGGATAGCGTCCCCCGCGCCCTTTCAACGGCCCGCCGCAACGAAATGAGTCCGCGCTCATAAGCGTTTCTCTTTTCGGGATACATGGGCCGATAGACCTGTCTGCGTTCATCGTGTTTCCCCGGACAATACGATGAAGAGAAACCCCAAGGCCGAGAGTCAGGAATCCGCATTGTGCGCTTTCCCGTCCTGTGTTATGATATATCAGTAAGTGGTGGGCTCCGGAGCGGTTTCGGCGTTCACTTTGTCTGATGGCAAAAGGATTGCTAATCTAGTTATGAACGGTTTTTTGAAACAGATTTCGCTCTGGCTGATCCTGTTTTTGATCGGCGCGTTGGCGCTGATGTACTACTCGGACACCCGCCAGCCCACGGTGGAACTGAGGAAACAGGATTTCGAGCGAGAGCTGGAGCGTGAGAATATCGCCGAGTTAAGTGTCACGAACTTGGGCGAGGACGGATTCGAATACCAGGCCGAGTTCAAGGAGCCCGTCGAAAACCAGCAGCGGATGGAATTTGAGTGGCACACATTCCCCGATGACTGGGAGGAGATGCTGGCCGCCCAGGGGGTGGACTACAGCATGAAGCGCGACAGCACCATGATGTCGACCTTCCTCATTAACATGATCCCGCTGCTGTTGATCATCGGTCTGTTCTGGTTCTTTATGTTCCGGCACATGCAGGGCGGCAACAACAAGGCCATGTCTTTTGGCAAGAGCAAGGCCAAGCTGGTCAACCACAGCGAACAGACGGTCACCTTCAACGACGTGTCCGGGGTGGATGAAGCCAAGGAGGAGTTGCAGGAAGTCGTCGAATTCTTGAAGGATCCCCAGAAATTCACGCGGCTCGGCGGCAAGATCCCCAAGGGCGTCTTGCTGGTGGGGCCGCCGGGGACCGGCAAGACCTTGCTGGGCCGGGCCGTCGCGGGCGAGGCCAATGCGCCTTTCTTCAGCATCAGCGGCTCCGATTTCGTCGAGATGTTCGTGGGCGTGGGCGCGAGCCGCGTGCGCGATCTTTTCCAACAAGGGCAGAAGCACGCGCCCTGCATCATTTTCATTGACGAGCTGGACGCCGTGGGCCGTCAGCGGGGCGCGGGGCTTGGCGGTGGTCACGACGAACGCGAGCAGACGCTCAACCAGCTGCTCGTGGAAATGGACGGCTTCAACTCTAGCGACGGCGTCATTCTCATGGCCGCCACCAACCGGCCCGACGTGCTTGATCGCGCGCTGTTGCGGCCGGGCCGGTTCGACCGGCAAATCGTCGTGCCCAATCCGGATGTGAAGGGCCGCGAGAAGATTCTGGAGATCCATGTCAGGGGCAAGAAGATCCCGGCGGATGAAGACGTAAACCTGCAAACCTTGGCGCGCGGCACATCGGGTTTCTCCGGCGCGGACCTCGCCAACATGGTGAATGAAGCGGCGCTCTTGGCCGCGCGCCGGAGTCACGATACGGTTACGATGCAGGATTTCGAGGACGCCAAGGACCGGGTGATGATGGGTCCCGAGCGGCGCAGCCTCGTTTTGAGTCCGGCGGAGAAGCGCAACACGGCCTATCACGAGGCGGGTCATGTGCTGGTGGGCCGGTTTCTGCCCAATGCCGATCCTATCCACAAGGTGACCATCATCCCCCGCGGGCCGTCGCTGGGCTTGACCAGCATGATCCCGCAAGAGGACCGCTACAGTCTGTCCAAATCCTATTGCCTGGCGCAGTTGCGCGTGCTCATGGGCGGGCGTGCGGCCGAGGATACTGTTTTCGGGGAATACACCAGCGGCGCCGCCAACGACCTCAAGGTCGCCACGGACCGTGCGCACGCCATGGTGTGTGAGTGGGGCATGAGCGAACTTGGCCCAGTCTCGTTTGGCGGCAGCAACGGCGAGGTGTTTTTGGGCCGGGATTTCGTCAAGGAGCGCAACTACAGCGAGGAAACCGC
>PUOI01000556.1 GCA_003552765.1 Candidatus Hydrogenedentota bacterium
AGATGACGCCATTTCTCCGGCACATACACCATGAAGGGCACATGCAGCCCGGAGTTGTACGGCCAACGCTTGTGACGCGGCATGCCGGAGCCGTGGTCGCCGTAGAAGAAGATGATGGTGTCTTCCATCAATCCCTCGTCCTCGAGTTCCGCAATCTTCTCGCCGAACCATTCATCCATCTGGGTGATCGAATGATAGTATTGCGCCCAATCGCGCCGGACCTCTGGCGTATCGGGATGGTACGGCGGAATCGGAGCCTCATCGGGATCGTGATGGGGCAGGTCCGTGCGGTTCCGAATGCGCCCCTCGTGGCTCTGGGTGTCGTTGAAGATGGCGAAAAAGGGCTGGCCTTCGTCCCGATCGCGGTAGTGGGCTTGGCCCGAGGAGGCGTGCCACACCTCGCCGGGCTTGTGGACGTTGTAGTCTTCCTTCACGTTGTTCGTGCAGTAATACCCGGCCTCCCGCACGAATTGGGGGTACATCTTCATGAAGTCCGGCAGCCCCACCATGGACCGCATGTGCTGGCCGCCGAGACTCGGCGGATATACGCCGGTGATGAGCGCGGTCCGGGCGGGCGCGCACACCGGCGCATCCGACCAACACACGTCATAGCGAAGCGCCCGCTCCGCGAAAGCATCAAGATTCGGGCTGTAGGCGTACTCGTCGCCATAGCATCCCAGGTGCGGCCCGATGTCCTCGCAGGTAAGCCACAAGACATTCGGACGCTCGCCGTTTTCGGCGCGCGCGTGGCTCGCCTGGAGCGACGCAGCAGCCAATGCGCCCGCCGTGCTAACGCCCACCGTCTTCATGAAATCGCGCCGGTTCAAGCTCATACCTCCTCCTCCGCAATATAATGTGGCGGTCTCCTTCCCGAGTCACGGGAAGAGGATCCGCAAAATGGTTGTTATTGTGCCTGCGTCAGAGTACCGCGAGCCGGAGCCGCAAATCAAACCGTTGGACCGCGGGCGGAACCCGTCATTGACAAACTTGGGTATTGCGGGGCGATTCTGCAATACTGGAATGCATGAACCGGGGAGTACCCGGCCGCAACGTCTAGACACACAAGTAGAAGGAGATTGCGAGATGCGGCATTACGAACACAGCGCCACACGCGCTCCACGCGAACGATGGTTACCAGCACGGCTTCTCACCCCGATCGCCTTGGCCTGCCTTGTCCTTGCGGGGATGACCGGCCACGCCGGGGCCAACGACGGCTTCGAACCCATCTTCGACGGCGAAACGCTCGACGGCTGGACCGGCGAGGAAGGCCGGTGGCGCGTGGAGGACGGCCACATCATCGGGGAAAGCACGGAGGAGGATCCGCTCGACGAGAACACGTTCCTGATCTGGGAGGGCGGCGAGCCCAGCGACTTCGAGCTGAAGTTCCGCTTCCGCATCGACAGCGAGTGGGGGAATTCGGGGATCCAAGTGCGCTCCGAGCGGCTCCACGACCACGTGGTGCGGGGGTACCAGCCCGACATCGCCACCGACGACCCGATCACCGGCATGTCCTACGAGGAACGGGGCCGCGGCTTACTGGCCCCGCGCGGCTCCAAGGCCGTCATCGATGAAGACGGCGAGACAGAGACCCACACCTTCGCCAGCGCGGATGACCTCGCCGAATTGTTTGACCCCCATGAGTGGACGGACTACCACGTCATCGCGGAGGGCAACCGCATCACGACGAAGATCAACGGCCACGTGATGAGCGAGATCGTTGATGACGCGCCCGAGGCCCGCGAAGAGGGCATCATCGCATTTCAGCTACACAGCGGCCAGCCCATGACCATCCGGTTTGACGACGTGCAACTCAAGAGTCTGCGCCGGCCGCTGTTCGATGGCGAAACCCTGGATGGCTGGGACGGCGATCCCGAGTTCTGGCGCGTGGAAGACGGCCACATCATCGGCGAAACCACCGAGGAAGGCCAGCTCGAGCACAACACCTTCCTCATCTGGGACGAAGGCGAACCCTCGGACTTCGACCTGCAATTCCGTTACCGCATCGACACGGAGTGGGCGAACTCCGGCGTGCAAGTGCGCTCGGAGCGCGTGGAGGGCTATCGCGTCGCGGGCTATCAGCCCGACATCGCCACCGATGACTGGATCACCGGCATCCTATTCGAGGAAATGGGCCGCGGGGTTCTGAACCGGCGCGGTCAAAGCGTAACCATCGACCGGGACGGCGAACAGACCGTCGAGGAGTTCGCGGACGAGGACGAACTCTTCGAGCACATTCACATGGACGACTGGAACCATTACCGCGTCAAGGCGCGGGGCAACCGCATCGTCACCGAAATCAACGGCGTGAAGATGCACGAACTTATCGACGACGCCCCCGAGGCGCGGCGCAGCGGCGTCATCGCGTTCCAGCTCCACACGGGTCCCGCCATGCGCATCCGCCTCGACGACATCACGCTCCGCGAGAAGTTCACCTCCATCTTTGATGGGGAAAGCCTTGAGGGATGGGATGGCGAGCCCGATCTCTGGCGCGTGGAGGACGGCCATCTCGTCGGCGAAACCACCGAGGAGACACCCGCCGAAGAAGACACGTACGTCTTTTGGGAAGGCGGTGAACCCGAGGACTTCGAGATGAAGTTCCGCTACCGCATCGATTCGGATTGGGCCAACTCCGGCGTTCAGATCCGGTCCGAGCGGATCGGCGACTATGGCGCGCGCGGCTATCAGCCCGACATCGCCACCGACGACTGGATCACCGGCATCCTCTACGAAGTCGCCACGGGCCGCGATGTGGTGGCCCGGCGCGGCGAACGGGTGCTCATCGATTCCGAGGGCGAGCGGGAAGCCGAACGCTTCGCGGAAGAGGACGAGTTGCTGGAGTACATCGACCACCACGCGTGGAACGATTACCACGTTATCGCGCGGGGCAACCGCGTCATCACCCGCATCAACGGCGTGAAGATGCACGAAGTCATCGACGACAGCCCCGAGGCGAGAGAGCTGCGCAGCGGCGTGCTGGGCTTCCAGCTTCATCCCGGCGATCCCATGCTCATCCGGTTCTCCGACATCCGGCTGAAGGAGTTGCCGCCTCTGCGCGATCCCGCTGAATAGGGCCTTGCGCTGGATGAACTCCTCACGCGCCCTCCATGCCCAAAACCATGGAGGGCGCGTTTATCGGGAATCATTGCGGGCCAAGCCAGCGTTTACTCGTAGCGCCGGCATCTTGCCGGCATATACAAACCGCCTGGAAGGCGGCATTCCGCTACGTTCCAACGATTGCCTCGAAAGACGTTCTCAATCATGCAAGCTCATTCCTTACCATCCCATACCGGCGTGATCCTTGTGGATCACGGCTCCAAGAACGAGGCGGCCAATGACATGCTTCTCCGCGTGGCGGAGGCGTATCGCAAAGCCACGGGCGCCGCGATCGTGGAGCCCGCCCACATGGAGTTGGCTGAGCCCACCATTGAGCAGGCTTTCGCAAAGTGCGTGGAACAAGGCGCGCGCCGCGTCATCGTGCATCCCTATTTCCTCTCCCCCGGCCGCCATAGCACCACGGACATCCCCCAGTTGGCCGCCCAAGCCGCCGCCAACCATCCCGGCATCGCCTACCGCGTCACCGAACCCCTCGGCCTGGACCCCCGCTTGGCCGCCGTCATCCAGCGCC
>PUOI01000005.1 GCA_003552765.1 Candidatus Hydrogenedentota bacterium
CCATCGTCTCCTTTATTTTGCTCAGTGTTCCAGGGGTATCCGCGCGCTGCGCGCGCTTCAACCCCTGGCTACCATCTGTGACCCCGCTGGGGTCGTCTTGATGTCCAGCCGCGCATGGACAAGGGGGCAGCATTCACGCTCAAGCCCCGCCGTTGCATACAAGTCAGCAAGGAACGGCGGAAACACCAGCCGCGGGTTCGGAGAGCAGCGTTACGCCTTCGTTGCCCGTGCGTTCCTTGTACGCTTTCATGAGGCTTTCCGCAAATTCTTGCGCGCCATCCTTTGCGGCCAGGCTCACGGCGCATCCGCCAAACCCGGCGCCCGTCATGCGGGAACCGTAACAGCCGGGAAGCTCCCGGGCGATATCGGTCATGGCGTCAAGGGCCGGACCGGTTACTTCATAGTCATCGCGCAGACTGGCGTGCGAGGCGTTCATAAGCTCGCCTAGGGTCTCGGCGTCCCCGTTCTTCATGGCGTTGCATGCCTCAATGGTCCGGGCGTTTTCCGTGAGGACGTGCCGCGCGCGCCGGTACAACGGGTCCGGCATGGTCTCCCGCTGCGCCTCAAGCTCGGCCACGGTGAACTCGCGCAACGACGTGGCGGACTCCCGCTCCAATACGCGCGCCAAATACTCCGATGCTTCCCGGCACTCCGCCACCCGCTCGTTGTACCCGGAATCCGCGAGGCCGCGTTCCACTCCCGTATGGGTCACGACGAACATCGCATCTTGGAACGCCACGGGGACATGCTCTATTTCGAGACCGCGGCAATCCAAAAACAAGGCGTGCCCTTCGCGGGCGGCGCGGATGACGAACTGGTCCATGATGCCGCTGTTCACGCCGATGAAGTCGTTCTCGACCCGCTGCCCTAGATGGGCCGCCTCATCGTCTTCCAAACGGAAGTCGCCCATGGCTTCGAACATCTTCAGCGCGGCCATTTCAAGACTCGCCGAGCTGCTCAATCCGGCTGCTATTGGCAAGGTGCTGGTGATGACGATATTGGCGCCCGACAAGGGGTAGTTCATCGCGCTCAATTCCTTCGCGACGCCCGTAATGTAGTCTAGCCAGGGCTCGGAGAGGTCCCAATCACAATCGTTCAACGTAATTACACCTTGCCGGCCGAGATCGGCGGCCACGGCGTCGATGCGTTCATCGGACCGCGGCCCTACCGCCAGATACGTGGCCGCGGAAATCGCCATGGGCAAGACGAAGCCTTGGTTGTAATCCGTGTGTTCCCCGATGATGTTTACCCGGCCGGGGGCGCGTACAATGAATTCGGGCGCTCCGCCGTGGTGCTGATGATATAAGGCCCGCGCGTTTTCCACCGCTGCTCCCCTTTGCTTAGTTGTAAGACCGTCCGCCCGCCCACGCCAAGATGCTTATCGGATGTCCGCAATGCTACCATGTGAACACCTATGACTGCCACACCACATGACAAGGGAGCGGGGGAATTCCCAAGGGAGTTTCTGTGGGGCGCCGCATTGTCCGCCCACGCCAGCGAAGGCTGCAATTTCCATAACGACTGGTGGACGTGGGAACAACGGCCCGGCCGCATCCGCGACGGGTCCACAAGCCGGCAGGCGGCGTGGCATTTGCGGTATTACGCGGAGGATTTCGCCCTCGCGCGGAAATTGGGGCACAATGCGCACCTCTTCAGCTTGGAATGGAGCCGTATCGAGCCGGAACCGGGCGTTTTTGACGAGGAAGCCTTTCTCCATTACGAGAACGTGCTGAAGACATTGGCCGACAACGGCCTTGAACCGCTGTGCGCCTTGCAAGATGTAACCCTGCCGCGTTGGTTCGCCGAAGCCGGGGGATGGACCCAGCGCCGCGCGCCGGAATGTTTTGTCCGTTATGTCCGCGCCGTCGCCGAACGCCTAGGCCCTTATTGCCGGCGCTGGATTCCAATTCGCCGGCCCATAACGCAATGGCGGTTCGGCTACATGGAAGGGCGTTGGCCGCCGGGAGGCGTAGGACCGTGGCGATGGCCTGGCGTGTTCCGCAATCTCTCATCGGGGCAAGCGCAGGCGGAGGCCGTTCTTCGTGAGCAGATCCCGCAGGCGCAAATTGGGCTATCCGTCGAATGCCAGACGCATGCCCCGTTCGACGAGGAATCGTCGTGGGATTTCCGGACCGCGCGGCGGGAGGACCATCTCTGGGGCGGCATGATGGCGCGCGGCGCCGTTGAGCAGCGCTGGCCGTTGATGCTGAGCCCCCGCCAAGACCTTACGCCCGATTTCCTGCTTGCGGTCTACGCGGGCAGCGTCACCGTGCGTTTTCACCCGTTTCGGCCGAGGCGGTGGTGGGCCGAGCCGTGCGAGGCGGAGTCAGGCGAAGCACGGCCATCGTGGGCCATGCCCACACCCTCAGGGTTGGAAGACGCGTTGGAGCGATTGACCGGGTCCGGTTTGCCCATCATTGTGACGGGATGCACGTGGAGCGGCAAAGACGATGCGAAGCGGTGCAGCCACCTCGTGAAGACCGTGAAGGCGTTGAGCGAGGCCATGGAAAGCGGCGCGCAGGTCGAAGGATTTCTCTACGAACCTTTTCTGGACAGTTTCCAATGGCTTCAAGGGTTGAGCCAGCGAAACGGCCTGGTGTATGTGGATCGCGATTCCCTAACGCGCACCCCGCAAAACAGCGCGTTCTTGTTGAAGGAGATCATTCAAACGGGCGGTATACCCCGGAGCGCCGCAAAACGTTTCGGGGCGTGAGTGAGGGGTTTCTACCGTCCCTTCAGGACGGGTTCTTGGGGGGGCACCCGACCTAGGGCTGCGCTTCGCTTGCCCTAGGCTACTAGCTTTTGCGCCTTCGGCGCTGCCTTTTGTGCCTCGGTGCACGGTGGAATAGCATAGGCGCGCCAGAATGGATTTCCGGGGTGCCAATTGCCTACCGTCCCTTCAGGACGGGTTCTTGGGGGGCACCCGACCTAGGGCTGCGCTTCGCTTGCCCTAGGCTACTATCTTTTGCGCCTTCGGCGCTGTTTATGTTTTCGTGTATCGTGGGGTAGTATTGTCGCGCCAGAATGGTTTTCCGAGGCGTCATACTTTTCTGGTGAGATCTTGGCCATGGTGTCAAGGACGCGCCGAAGGCGCGATAGCAAGTAGCCTAGGACAAGCGAAGCGCAGTCCTAGGTTAGGAGTCACCCCGGGTGTCCGTCCTGAAGGGACGGGACTCGGTTTTGATTACAGTACGAGAAATGGCTCCAAACAAGTGGGGAGTACAATGGGAACGACCTTATCCAACATTCTACTTCACATAGTTTTCAGCACGAAGGATCGCCGCCCGCTGATCACGCCGGACCTGCGTGAACGGCTGTACCCATATCTGGGGGGGATTGTTAAGGAACACGACGGAGTGTCATATGCCATCGGCGGCACGGAGGACCATGTCCATCTGTTGATTCGATGGAACACCACGGATTCGGTGTCCAAATTTCTTCAGGGGCTCAAGGGTAGTTCGTCACGCTGGATTAGCGAAACCTTTCCCGGCATGGGGGGCTTCAGTTGGCAGCGTGGATACGCGGTGTTCTCCGTGAGCCAATCGCAATGCGCCCGTGTTACACAGTACATCGATAACCAAGAGACTCATCACAAGAAGCAGTCGTTTCAAGAGGAGTTGCGCCA
>PUOI01000104.1 GCA_003552765.1 Candidatus Hydrogenedentota bacterium
AACGGGGCGCCGCAATTCGGCGGCCAAGGGAGAGAAGCGATGACATACCGATGGTTGCATGCCAAGCTTGTGGCAAGTAGTGCGCTGGTGATATGCGTGGCGGCTTTCGTGGGCTGTCCCCCGGAAGTGCCGATTGAACCCTTCCAGATTGTGTACCCGGTTTCGTCTCAGGATTGGTCCACCAATCAGGCGGGTCAACTTGAGATGGTGGTGGAATTCACCCACCCCGTGCGCCTGGCCACCGTCTTGCCGGGGTTGAACGTGATTCTCGACACCAACCAAGTGCGAAACGCCGAGATCAGTGTCAACGCTGGCCCCACCAACAATAAGATCGTGATCACATCGGCGGAGGTGTACACCGATTTGCTGAGCTTCACGCCGGACGCCTGGTTCACGCTAACCGTAAAGGGCGAGTGCTGGTATTGTCCGCCGGTGCGCAGCGCGGCGGGCATACGGCTGGACGGAGACGGGGATGGCGTTGGCGGCGGCAATTTCGAGCACATGTACAGGCTTATTGGCTAACAGCCGCGTCTGCTGCGGCAAGCCGGGTATTGACGAGCGCGCGAGCGAAAACGCAATGGGCATGGAGGCGGACCACGGGAACGCGTAAACGCTTCCCCTGGCCGTGGTCCGCCCCCATCTCGACCCCTGTGCCCCTTACCCCGGCAGGATCATGGCCGTCCGCCTTTTCCCTTGCCCGTGGGACAGGCGGCCCATCGGCCGAATGACAAACCTTGTCTCGAACGGCTCTTGCCCCGGCGCCTTCCCGCGGTTACGGTTGCGGGGTGTCCGAGTTGAGGCGAAGCACGTTGCGGGCTTGTGGTCCCTTCGGCCCCTCATGGAGTTCGAAGACGACCTCCTCGCCTTGTTGCAGCGTGCGGAATCCGTCCATCTGGATAGCCGTGTGATGGACGAACACATCCTGGGTGTCCTCGTAGGCGATGAACCCATATCCTTTCTGATCGTTGAACCACTTCACCGTACCTCGCGCCTGAGCCTGCGTTTCTTGTGACATCGCATCTTCCTCCCATGCACATCGGAACCACTCCGTCCCGCGTCCAGTCCGGGACGGCCAAACCCTCTCCAGGATCCCGCCACACAATGGCGCTTCCTAGAGTAACGGCTCATATTATCAATGTCAATATCAACGCTGCAAGATGCGAAGTTTGTTCTTTGGGTAATTTGAATCATTGAGCTGATGGTGTAGGCCATGCCGCCGGAACACTCGGATGACAAGAACCTCGCGCCCACGGGAGCGCCGCACCCGCAAACGATATGATATAGTGGGGTTGCCTGGCGCGCCGCGGCGCCCGGCGCGGGATCTATGCGTGAACGAAGGAGATGGCGAGGGGATGATGGCGAGCCGTGAGACGCTGTTGAAAGAAATCTTGGACCAGTTCAGCGGGGTGTTGCGTGAACAGTATTTGCGCCGCTTGCCCAGGCCGCTGGCCGATATGGTGGAGAGCTACGTGAGGGATATGTTTGAGCTGGCGCAAGAAGGCCGGCCGCCGCGGTTTGTCCTGGTGGGACGCCGGGGCTCGGGGAAATCGAGCCTCATCAACGCCATCTTCCAGGAACACGTGGCGGCGATCGGCTCGGTGAAGAGTCAAACGGGCCGGGGCCAATGGTACACCTACCAGGGCTCGGGCGGGGCGCTGGAGATTCTCGATACGCGAGGCATCGGCGAGGGAAGCCGGCCCGCCGAAGCATCGGAAGCCTCCAACGCCTCGGCGGAGGTGGAAGCGGCGGTGCGGAAACAGTCGCCGGACGCCCTGCTGTTTCTGGTGAAGGCGAAGGAAGTGGACGCGCACATCGGCCCGGACGTCAAGGCGGTGCTGCGGCTTTGGGAGACCGTGCGCGCGGAGCATCATTTCCCAATGCCCGTGGTGGGCGTGGTGACGCAAGTCGATGAACTCGATCCGTTGCGTGTGTGCGAGCCGCCGTTCGACGAGGACCCGAGGAAGCAGGCCAACATGAAGCGGGCCGAGGAGTTGCTGGAGGCGCAGCTCAAGAAGGTCCTGCCCGAGGAGCCGCTGAACGTCTTCAGCGTGTGCGCGTACATGGAGTTCGACGGGGACGAAATCGCGTACAGCCGGGCGTGGAACATCGACGCCTTGCTGACGTATCTGGTTGACGTCCTGCCCAAGACCACCCAGATGGAGTTGGCGCGGCTCGCGCAGTTGCGGTCGCTTCAGGACAAGCTGGCCCGCAACCTGGTGCGGCAAGGGGCCCGTATCGCGGCGGGTGTCGCCGCCGTACCCATTCCCATAGCGGACGTGGCCCCGCTCACGGCCTTGCAACTCAGCCTTGTGCTCATCATCGGGCGCATCTCGGGGCGGACCATGGACGAACACACCGCCCGCGAATTCCTGGCCGCCGTCGGGCTGAACGTGGGCGTGGCCTACGCCGCCCGGACCCTGGCGCGGCAATTCGTCAAGCTGTTCCCCTTCCCCGGCGCGGGCAGCGCCGTGTCCGCCGGGATGGCTTACGGCGCCACGATCGGCATCGGCGAAGCGGCCATCGCGTACTTCATCGAAAGCGCGAGCGAAAAGGATGCGCGCAGGGTCTATGAACGCCGCCGCGAAGAAGCCCAGCGCGAGGCCCCAAACCCCGAGGATCTGCCCCGCCTGCCGCCGCCATGAGCCGGGGCTACAACCAAATGAGGAGCGGATGACCATGCCCAAGAGCATCGCGATTGTGGGCGCCTCCAACGACAGGCGCAAGTATGGCAACAAGGCGGTCCGCGCGTTCAAGGACGGCGGATGGACCGTGTACCCCGTGAATCCAAAGGGAGGCGAGATCGAGGGACTGCCCGTTTACCGCGACATAACGGATGCGCCCGATCCCATCGACCGGGTGGCGATGTACGTGCCCCCCGAGGTTGGCAAAGACATGCTGGACGCCATCGCGGCGAAAAAGCCCGCCGAGTTCTTTCTGAATCCGGGCTCGGAAGATGAGGAGCTTATGGAGCGTGCGCGGGCCAAGGGGCTCAACCCCATCAACGCATGCAGCATTGTCAACATCGGGCTTAGCCCGGGCCAGTATCCCAGCGAGTGACGCGCTCTTCGGTCCCCATGGAACACGTCAGCTCTCAAACAAATCCGGGCCGCGATCGGCATGGATTCGAGGGGCCTTACGAGCCTCCGCCGGAACGCTTGGAAGCTCTTCGGCTTTGAACAATTCGCTTGTCAGTACGCGGTCCAGTAGCCCCGCCTGCCCGGGGTAGGTGGCCAGCGTGTGCTCCAAAATCCACAGCAGGCGCAGCAGCTCGGCCGTGAACTCTGCCGTCCAGCGCTCGGGGCCAATGTCGTCCAGCGGGGATGACTTCTTGCCCGAACGGTTCTTCATCCGGTAGGCCAGCCAGGACTGCACCACTTTCAGCCCCGACACCTCGAACGCCCACACTTGGGGTGACACCGGCGCAAACTTCCCATCGCCGACGATCAGCGTCCGCTGGCTGGGATTGTAGTCGAACGTCTCCGGGTAGTCGTCAGGCGTGTCGGGCACAGCCACGGTGCAACGGGCCTCGCCCTTGGGGACCTGCCCCGGTTTCTCGCCATTGGGAACCATCCGCTCGCCGTAGGTGTGCAGCCAAATCAGTTTCCGGCCCGCCTCGGCCACTTG
>PUOI01000080.1 GCA_003552765.1 Candidatus Hydrogenedentota bacterium
ACGATTACCTTCTTTCTGGTGCGCGCCGCGCCGGGCGGTCCCTTCGACGCCGAACGGGCCGTGTCGCCCCAGGTGCTGCGGCAGCTTGAGGCGCAGTATCATCTCGATGCGCCCCTACACCAGCAGTATTTTCGTTACATCGGCAATCTGGTCCAGGGCGACCTTGGCCCCTCGTTCCGCAAGCCTAGTCACACCGTGCGGGAATGGATCGCGCTACGCGTGCCGGTGTCGCTTGAGCTGGGCGCGTACGCCATATTTGTGGCGCTGACCATTGGCTTGGCCACGGGCGTGTTTGCCGCGTTGAAGCCCAACAGCGCACGGGATTACGTGCCCATGTCGCTGGCCATGGCGGGCATTTGTGTGCCCAATTTCGTGCTCGGCCCCCTGCTGGTGCTCGTGGTGTCCATGTGGATGGGGCTGTTGCCCGTGTCGGGATGGGAAACGGCCGCTCACCGCATACTGCCTTCCCTCACGCTGGGCGCGGCCTTTGCCGCCTATATCGCCCGCCTCAGCCGGGGCGGCATGCTGGAAGTGCTCGGCCAGGATTTCATCCGGACCGCCCGCGCCAAGGGCTTGAGCGAGGCCGCCGTTGTTCTGCGCCATGGGCTTCGGGGCGGGCTTCAGCCGGTGGTCTCCTTCATGGGACCCGCGATGGCGGCGCTTCTGGCGGGCTCGTTTGTGGTCGAGCGCATCTTTCAGGTGCCCGGGCTCGGCCGCGAATTCATCGAGGCCGCTTTCAACCGCGACTACACCCTCATTACCGGTATCGTCCTCTTCTACGCCACCCTCATCATCGTCTTCAACCTCGTGGTGGACATTGTCCTGGCTTGGATGGATCCCCGCCTGCGCTACGATTAGAAGGCCGTGGCGCCGCATCCCGCCGGCGCTTCATTGGATGTCCAGCGGACATCGTAAACTGTTCCCCCAAATTCAGGCAGTCATGAGTGCGCTTGAAGAGCGCCAACCCTGCCCCCGCCAATGCCAAACGTCTCTTCCCGCGCCACACTGCCATGCCAGGCGCGGCGAATACGTAAGCCATTCATTCTAAGTCAGTTATGTATACATGCTTGCTTGCGTTCAGTGGGTTTGCCTATAATAGTAACAAGCCCACAGAAGGGAGGCCGCCATGAGCATCAGGACCGAAGAGATTCATCCCTACCTCAATCTCGCCCATTCCTCCGCGTTGCGCGCGCCAACCTATGCCCGTATTGAAGGCTGTTGGGGGAGTCTGGGAAACGGGTTTTTTGAGACGCGCATAAACTTCGACCAAAACGCGAAAGAGCGGTGCCGTTTCACGAACAAGTATGCCGAAGAGACCTACACCCTGAACTTCAGTTTGTTCGAGGCGTGGTTCGAGGACCACAAGTACACGGGCGCCGACGCCGAGGTGGGTGCGCCGGAAGCCCGCGGCTCGGCGGACATCTCAAGCCTCACGGTGCGTCTTACGTTCGAGTATTTCGATGTTGACCTGTCGTTTGTGGTGTCGCGGGGAGAACACTTCTTTCAGAAGCTGGCCGTGATACATAACGTTCGCCAGGAAGGCCTCCTGCATCGGGTCTCGCTCTTCCGTCACCGGGTTCAAGAAGGGTATTCGGCGGTGCTGCACGACGGCGGGATGTATTATCCTATCGTTTTTTTCCGGGGCGCGCGCAGCGGGATGTTCTTCTGTATTGACTTCCCCGGTTACTTCGCCTCGGTGGAAGGGAACACGTTCCGGTTTGACTTTTATCCTGGCGTTCATCTCGTTCCGGGGCACAGTTTTCAACCGCAAACGGCCCACATTGGAATCACGGCGCTTACCGGACGCAAGCGGAGCAATCCCTTTCACGAAACGGGCGCGGATCTCGATGAGGGTGAACGGCAATGGTTCCGGGAGTATCTGACGCGGGGCGCGACGGTGGCCCACTTCCCTCATGTAGAGATTCAGGGCCGCAAACCCGGCCGGCGGGGACCCAGCGAACTTGAAACGCTGGATCAATGTGAGTGGCTCAATGCGCAGCATGTTGCGCTGCCGCAAATGATGGAGAATATCGAGTCATGTCCCTTGGCGGACGTCCTTAAGCAGCGCATGGCCCAAGAGGGCATCCGCGCTTCCCTGACGCTCTCCCGCGAACGGAATGAGAATTTGAGTTGGGTGGCCGTGGATAGCGAGGGCCGGCCCATGGACCCCGGGATGGGGGCGTGTTTTGCATGTGAGGACTTTTGCCGCTTTCTCGTCGGCCGCTATGTGGACCTGATGGACGCGCACCAGATAAAGAACGTGGAGGTGAGCGGCGCGCCCATCGTGACGTGCCACGGCAAGGGCCATGGCCATGCCGAAGGCAGGGAGTCCCTGCAAATGGCGTTTCAAGGCCTTGTGGAAGTGGTGGGCGCGCTTCGGGAAAACGGCGCCCATCTCACGTGCTCGGGGCCTTACAGCAGCTACGGCGCGGGGGTGGCGCGCATGTTTGACAGCATCTCGCTCATGGCCCCGGCTCACCCGCTGCCGCTTCCGGACATTCACGTAGGACGGTTGTTCGCCGACATGAACCGATTTTACTTCCGGCGTTCGTTCAACTATCTCCTGCCGAAGCACAAACTTGTCAACACAGTGGGCCTCGACGCCGAATCGTGTTCCGGCGCGCCATATCCCGGCGCCGAAACGTATCCATGGTATCTTTATCATGACCGGGCGGGATGGCGGTATGCCGTCATAAGCGCCATCGCAACGGGGTTGCGCCACCGGTTTCACGTGATGCCTCAAGACCTTGGCAAGGCGGACCGGGATTTCGCCGCGCGTTGGCTCGCTTGGGAAGGCGAGCATGCCGCGGAGTTGCAATATGTCGAGGAAATTCTGGACGAGCCCGGCTTGGGACCGGTGGACGGTTACAGTTGCGCGGGGCCGCGGGGGGCCATCGTCTTCTTGTTTAATACGACCTACGATGCCCAGGAGGCGCACCTCGCCCTGCGGCTGGATTACGACGCTGACTATGTCGTGCGAGAGTTGTATCCACGCGAATACAATTACCTCGGGCCCAATGATGGACTTTACCGGCGCAACAGCACGCTACGGCTTCCCTTGGCCCCCAAGGAGGCGCGTGTGATCGAGGCCGTGCGCCGTTCGCCAGCCTCGGCGAAACGCAAACGGCCCGAGATCTTCGGCGCGCCGGGTGAGGAGACGGGCAAAGGTGTTCGCGTCCGCAGCGTTCCTGGAACCCGCCAGCGCTTGGGCATCCGCACGGCCGATGGGTATCGCGAGACGGAAGTGCGTTTCCCAGGTACGGAACCCATCCATCATATTTGTGATTGGACCTGCACGGTTCGGACGTTCGACGAAGGGCTTGAGATGCTGGCGCAAGGCGGCTTCAAGGGAAAGCCGTGCGCCGAGGTCGAAGGACGCGCGCGAAACGTGTGGGTGACAGCCGAACTCGCGGCGCCCACGGAATGGAAGGAACGTCTTGACGTCACTCCATTCGAGTTGCTCCGTCCCTGCTGGACCTACGAGGACCGGCTTTTCTTCGTGGCGCGCTTCGAACCTCCGGGCATGTTTGATCCCATTCGCACGGCATCGGAAGTGCCGGGCATTCCCGAAAACTATCAACGCGCCCTGCCGCACAAGTGCGGGTTCGACCT
>PUOI01000615.1 GCA_003552765.1 Candidatus Hydrogenedentota bacterium
CAGCGCGCCCTCAATAATGGGGAACACTCCCTCGTATGTACAGTGTATTGCCGGGGATCGCCTTGACTCGCAACGCCCCTATCTAACCATAGCCGGTCCCCGTAGTACAAGCCACTGTGCAACAGTCTAACACACGGCCTCCGAATTGCCATGCAAGCGATCCGCGAATTGAGCATGTTTTGATATGCAGAAAGGAAAACCCATAAACTATCCACACTAATTAGGCTGCCGCCCTGGTCTGGCAAGAATCCCAAGAAAGGAGTGTGCGTATGCTCAGCCGACGTGTCCCCTATATTTTGTCTACTGCTCTTAAGCTGGCGCTGTTTGCCGGGGTTATCGCCACGGCGAGCGCAATGGCGGATGATGCGGATATGCTTTCGTTCACGGTCCGTTCCCGGATGCCCGTGGGCGAAGACGGCGCCTTCCGCGTCGCGCACGAGCGCACGCAGTGGGATCCCGCCAAGACCGCCGCCGTGGTCTGCGACATGTGGGACCAGCACTGGTGCGAGGGCGCCACGCGGCGGGTCGCTGAGATGGCGCAGCGGATGAATGAGCTGCTGACCCATCTCCGGGATCACGGCGTGCTCATCATCCATGCCCCCAGCGACACGATGGAGTTCTACGAAGGGACGCCGCAACGCGAACGCGCTCAAGCCGCCCCGCCAGTTGAGACGGAGATCTCCGTGCAGCATTGGATGGGCCTCGACCCCGAGCGGGAAGCGCCACTTCCCATCGACGATTCCGACGGCGGCTGCGACTGCGAGCCCCAGTGCGAACAAGGAGGCCCCTGGAGCCGCCAGATCGAGACCATCGATATCGCGGAGGAAGACGCCGTAACCGACAGCGCCGAGGCGTATTACCTCATGCGGGAGCGCGGCATCGAGAATGTCTTCGTCATGGGCGTTCACACCAACATGTGTGTGCTCGGCCGGCCCTTCGCCATCCGCCAGATGGTCACGCAGGGCCAGAACACCGTGCTGGTGCGGGACATGACGGACGCGATGTACAACCCCCGGATGGAGCCTTACGTCCCCCACGCCGCGGGAACGGACCTCGTGGTGGCGCACATCGAAAAGTACTGGTGTCCATCCACAACGTCGGCGCACTTCATCGGCCAACCCGCATTCCGTTTTGACGAGGATGAGCGCCCCCACGTCGCGCTTATCGCATCGGAAGATGAGTATCGCGCCGAAGACACCCTGCCCGAGTTCGCACGAAAGCTGCGCGATGACTACGACTTCAAGGTCAGCATGCTTCACGCCAGTCCGGACGACCGTCACGACGTGCCCGGCATGGAGACGCTTTACGGCGCGGACGCCGCCATCTTGTACGCGCGCCGCCACGCGCTGAAACCAGACCAGATGGAGGCCCTGCGCGGCTACCTTGCGGCGGGGAAACCGCTTATCGCGTTGCGCACCTCAAGCCACGCCTTCGACACGCGAGGCGAAACCCCAGACGATCGCGTGGATTGGCCCGAGTTCGACGGCGAAGTGCTGGGCGGAAGCTACTCCGGCCATCACGGCTCCGACACCACGACGCGCGTGGAGGCTGTTCCCGAAGCCGGCGATCATTCCTTGCTCGCCGGCGTCGAGCTTCCGTTCGACAGCGCGTCGTGGCTGTATGAGGCCAGCCCGCTCGCGGATTCCGCCACGCCGCTTCTCATGGGCGAAGTGCGGGAGCGCGAGGAGGACCCGGAGCCCGTGCTGTGGACCAACACGTACAAGGACAGCCCCATCGTCTACACGTCGTTGGGCCATCCCGAGGACTTTGAGAACGACAGCTTCGTTCAACTGCTTCGCAATGCCGTGTTCCATGTGTTGGACAAGGAGCCGCCGCGCGAAGACCAGTGATAACCTGCGGAACTCATGCACGATTGGGCATGAATCACGGAAGCACATAAGGAGAGGCGCGCTATGTCACTGACAAGACGGCAGTTTTTGGGAAGCAGCGGGGCCGCCATCGTGGCGGGAACCATGGCCAAGCGCTCGGTGTTTGGCGCGAACGATCGCATCAACCTCGGCTTTATTGGCTGCGGCAGCCGGGGACGCTCGGTCACGGGCGGGCTCATGAGCGAGGGAGCGCAACTCACCTATCTGTGCGACCTCAGGCAAGATCGGCTGGATGAAACCTGGGCCTTCCTATCCCACGAGCAAGAAGCCGAGCCCGCCAAGGTTCACGACATGCACGAAGTGTTCGCCGCGGACGACGTCGACGCCGTAGTCATCGGGACGCCCGACCATTGGCACGCCGTGCCCACGGTATGGGCGTGTCAAGCGGGCAAGGACGTCTTTGTGGAGAAACCGGCTTCCCATAACATCTTTGAAAGCCAGAAGATGGTGGAGGCCGCAGAGAAGTACGGCTGCATCGTTCAATTGGGCACACAGAATCGCTCGGCTCACTACATGCACGAAGCACGCGAGCGGATCCAAAACGGAGAACTCGGCGACATCGCCCTGGTTAAGGTATACAACCTTCTGCCCGGCGGCCCCTTTCATCTCGACGATCCCACGGATATTCCAAACGCTTTCGTGGACGGCGGCTGGGACACGTGGCTAGGCCGAACCCCCCGCGAGTGGCCGTATCATTCCAATCTCTTCCGCGCGGGCTGGAAACACTTCTGGGAATTCACTGGCGGCGACATGGCCGATGACGGCATTCACCAGATCGACGCAGCCTTCATGGTGATGGGCGACCGCGGAACCCCGAGGACCGTGGGCGGGATGGCCGGGCGCTATGTTCACACCGGCGACGACAGCGAACGGCCGGATGTTCAAGTGGTGAACTGGGACTTCGGCGATCATATCGTCACGTTTGAACTCTCAGGTTACCCGAGCTACATGCGCAAGACCGACGGGAGCACGCGGGCGGGCGACGCGTTCCCGGATTGGCGCACGAACGCCACCCGCATCGAAATCTATGGCTCGGACCGGTTCATGTATCTCGGCCGGCACGGCGGCGGCTGGGTCATTCAAGAAGACGGCGAGACGGTCGAGCAGATGGCCGGAACCGTGCCGGACATGGAGCATTACCGAAACTTCCTGGATTGCGTCCGGAGCCGGGAAAAGCCCACGGCGGACATCGCGGTGACCCACGCCAGCAATGTGGCCATGCACATGGCGAACATCGCGCACCGGCTGGGCAACGTTTCCTTGAACCTTGATCAAGCCGCCGAACGCTTTGACAGCGACGAGGCTAACACCTACATCGACCCGCCGGGCCGCGAAGAATACAGCATGCCCGCGATTGTCTAGGAGCGCCGGCTGGGCGCACAAAAGAGGAGGAAGACAGTCATGAAACGATTACCGCACTGCAATACGTGGTTGAGCCGCCCGGTGTGGGGCGTGTTGACGGCCGCGATTGTACTCTGTTGGGCCGCGGGCGCCGACTCGCCGGTGGACTTTACGCGCGGTCCGTTGGAAGTGACGGAGGACGGCCGCCACCTCCAGCACGCCGACGGCACGCCGTTCTTCTATCTCGGCGACACCGCTTGGCAACTTTTTCACGACCTCGACCGGGAAGAGGCGGAAACGTACCTGAGGGATCGCAGCGCCAAGGGCTACACGGTCATCCAGGCCGTGGCCCTCGCGGAGTACGGCGGGCTGACCCG
>PUOI01000022.1 GCA_003552765.1 Candidatus Hydrogenedentota bacterium
CCTTTGGAAGAGAATTCAAGGGGGATGTCGTTCCATGGAGCGAGTCCAAATCCGCTTCATTCCGTGTTCATCCGTGGTTTTATCCCGCAGTTTTTAATCAGGAGGTTGTTGCGTGCTGACATACTATTCGGCCGGGGAATCCCATGGCCGCGGCATATTTTGTTTTCTGGACGGGTTTCCGGCCGGCTTGCACGTGGAGCCGGAGGACGTGAACTTCTGGCTGGGCGAACGGCAGAAGGGATACGGCCGGGGCGGCCGGCAGAAGATCGAGCGGGACGAGGTCGATATCTTGTCGGGCATGCGCGGCGGTTACACGCTGGGCAGTCCCATCCTCATGGCCGTCTGGAACCGGGATTTCGAGAATTGGCGCGACGCCATGGGCCCGTGGGAACCGCCCCGCGGGAAAGGCTCGGAGAAGTTCGTGCAGCCCCGGCCCGGCCATGCCGATCTGTCCGGCGCGTTGAAATATGACCAAGACGATTGCCGCAACATCTTGGAACGGGCCAGCGCGCGGGAAACCGCGGCGCGTGTGGCTGCCGGCGCCTTTTGCCGCAAACTGCTCGCCGAGTTCGGCAGCGGGGTGGCGGGGCACACGGTGCGCATCGGTCCGGTGGAAGCCGATACGGAAGCCATCCCCAGTGCGGAAATCCACGAGCGCAGCATGCAATCCGATGTGCGCTGTTGCGATCCCGCGGCCAGCAAGGCCATGATCGAGGCCATCAAGAAAGCGAAACACGACAAGGATACCTTGGGCGGCGTCGTGGAAGTCCGCGCGTGGGGCATGCCGCCTGGGCTCGGCAGCCATACCCAGTGGGACCGCAAACTGGACGCGCGGATCGCCCGCGCCATGATGAGCATCCAAGCGGTCAAGGGCGTGGAGATCGGCATCGGCTTTCGCGGCGCGGACCGGCCGGGCAGCGCGTTCCACGACGAGATCGTCTTCAACAGCGAAAGCGCGGAAGGGCTGCGCTACCGCCATCTCTCCAACAACGCCGGCGGCACGGAAGGCGGGATGTCCACGGGCGAGGAAGTCGTGGTCCGGCTCGCGAAGAAGCCCATCGCCACCCTCATGCGCCCCCTTCGCACGGTCAACATGGAAACCCACGAACCCGCCGACGCCATCCGCGAGCGGAGCGATACCTGCGCCGTGCCCGCGCTCGCCATCATCGCGGAGGCCGCTCTCGCCATTGCGCTGGCCGAGGCCTATATCGAGCGGTTCGGCGGCGACAGCGTGGGGGAGATGAAACGCAATTTTGACGGGTATATGGCCAGAATCGCCGAGCGGTGATTTCGCCGGAGCGATCGCATGAACAAGCAGAATATTCCAACGATACTACCGCTCGATGAAGGCTATTTTCCTCGCATTTGGGGCGGGCGCAGGCTTGAAAAGCTGTACGGGAAGACGTTGCCTGAGTCCGAAACCATCGGCGAAGCGTGGCTGGTGAGCGATCACCCGCAGCACGAGAGCCTCGTTATGGACGGTCCCCGGAAGGGGGAAACCCTCCGGTCCCTTTTGGAAGAGGACCCCCACTACATCCTTGGGGCTCACGCCCAGCTCACCATTCACGGCCGCTTTCCCTTGTTGCTCAAGCTGCTCGACGCCCAAGACGTGCTTTCGGTGCAGGTTCATCCCGACGACGAATGCGCCGAGCGGCTGGGAGAACCCGATGTGGGCAAGACCGAGATGTGGCATGTGCTCCACGCGGAACCCGGCAGTGAACTCATCTGCGGGCTGGATCCCGCCCTGACGGCCGAGCAACTCGAGGGCCTTGTGACGGACGGCTCCGCGCTGGAGCGCGCGATGCGGCATCTCGCCGTGGAACCCGGGGATTCCGCCTTTCTGCCCGCGGGTACGGTGCACGCCATCGGCGCGGGGCTGGTGCTCGCCGAGATTCAGCAGAACAGCGACCTCACCTACCGTCTATACGACTGGGGGCGGGTGCAAGCCGATGGAAACCCGCGCGAACTGCACATTGACAAGGCCCGGGAAGCCATTCATTTTGGCGAGGATCATCCCGGCCTTTCCAGGCCGCTGATTTTGCCGGCGGAGGGCGGGGAACGCCAAGTCCATGCCGCGTGTTCCTATTTCGCGGCGGAGCGCGTGGATCTCTCGGGCGCCATGCCGCGCACGACGGCGGGGACCACCTTCCACATTGTCCTTGCGCTCAGTGGCAAGCTCATGGTTTCCGCCGAGGGAGCATCGCTAACCCTGCCGCCCGGCAGAGCCATGCTCATTCCCGGCGGCGCCGGGGAATACGCCATCGAAGGGCACGGGAGTTACCTCGATTACTACGTGCCCGAGCTTGAAACCGATATCATCAAGCCCGCCCGCCAAGAGGGCTATACGGAAGAAGACCTTCGCGCGCTCAATCCACGGCTTGTGTAGAAGAGGAATACACAGTCGAGTGACTGTGTCTGGGCAATGGAGACGACGTGAACAACGGCGCGATTGTTTCGGTGCACCACCTCAATTGCTGCACGAACCGGCCCAGGGTTGGACGTTTCTTCAACGAACGGACCCCGTGCAGGGTTGTGACCCATGTGCTTCTCTTGGAAACGGACCGGGGACTGGTATTGGTGGATACCGGCATGGGGACGGATGACGTGAAGTTCCCCAACAGATTGGGCCCCATGCGTATTCTGAACCGGCCACGTCTGGACGAGAGCGAGACGGCGTTGAAGCAGGTTGAGCAACGTGGTTTTCGGGCCGATGACGTGCGGCACGTCGTGATGACCCACCTGGACCTCGATCATGCCGGCGGGCTTCCCGATTTTCCGGATGCGGCGGTTCATGTTTGGAAACCGGAACTTGAAGCCGCGATGAAACCGCAAAGCCACAAGGAAAGAGTGCGATACCGAAAACCGCACTGGGCTCATGCGCCGAAATGGGTTGCATACGAAGTAGACGAGAAAGCGCCGTGGTTCGGGTTGGATGCCATCTGGAACTTGAAGGGGCTTCCGCCCGAAATCGGCCTGGTTCCTTTGCCCGGCCATACGCGGGGACACTGTGGCGTGGCGATTCACACGGCCGAGCGCTGGCTCCTGCATGCGGGGGACAGCTACTATTACCGCAAAGAGCTTGAGGATCCCCCGCGGACGCCTTTTCTGGTAGGCTTGTTCCAACGGCTCGCCCACATGGACTTTGAATTGGCCATGCAAAGCAAAGCCAAAGTGAGAGAAACGGCGTTACGCCATAAAGACGACATCACGATTATGTGCAGCCATGACACGGCGGAATTCATCTCGTTGTCTAAGACGACGGTGCGATGAATTGCTTTCCGAGGCGCATGTAAGCGACGGCCAAACGGTTCCCCCGGACCAACCCGGAGTCCTTATCACATGACCCAACAGACAAGCGTAGCAATCGTAGGCGGCGGAATAACAGGGCTGTGCGCTGCGTTTTACGCGGCGCAACGTTTTGGACGGGATGAGGTCGTGGTCTTGGAAGCATCGGACAGACCCGGCGGCACGGTCGCGACGGAGCGAAGCGAAGGGTTTCTCCTCGATTGCGGCCCCAACGGCTTTCTCGACCGCGAACCCCGGATGCTGGAATGGATCGAGGCCCTCGGCCTTTCGGATGAGCTGGTGCGGGCCAACACAG
>PUOI01000173.1 GCA_003552765.1 Candidatus Hydrogenedentota bacterium
CATAAGGAGCTTTAAACCCATCGGTGGTTAATAGGAATTTCCAGGCCACAGAATGTTTATCCTCAGGTATACTGAAATACCACGGTGTATAACCATGTAATTCTCTTACGTCAACAAGAGTATCAGAATCAAGGGGCAATGTTTTGAAGAATTCATCCTCGTCATCCCACAGCCTTGACAAAACAAGCGATCTTAATCTGTTAGCCTTTGCAGTATATTCTTTCTTGGCCTCATTGTCTCCGGCCATCTCTGCAATCTCTGCGATCGCTTCAGAATCCCCAAACATATACGAATTAATGGTAGCCCTTCTGCCAGAGCCGCCAACTGATGCTTCCATGCCATCGCGGTCATCTATTTGCCAGAATAGGCCGTCATCACTCAAGTTGCTTTCTTCCCACTGCTCATAGTTATGAACAAAATCAGGAAGCAGATCGATTACTAAATCCTTGTTTTGGTGAACATAAGCAAATTCCAAAATCGAATTTGCCGCCCAAAAGCTATATAAGCGGGGACTGCCTCCTCCTCTGAACCAAAACCTGGCATAGTCCTCTAAGTATGTCTGGTCATGAAGCCAACGGCCTTCATAAAAATGGTGGCCGGCGGGACAACTGATCGTATTATGTTTACCGGCCCACGGTACAGCAGGAAGAAATTCAGTAATAACAAATCCAGCTGGGGTCTCTTTTATATGTTTACGGAATGTCCACCACCGGAAATAATAAGTCTTTTCCAACTCCTTATCAGGACAGCTAAAATGAGGAATGTTTTCTCGCAGAAATTCTTCAGCCTGGTCATTAGGAAAATGCTGAATGTATAACTCTTCATCGTTCAGGTTGAATTCCTGAATGTAGGGACTAAACTGTTCCCAGTCCAATACACCGGAAATGCTATCTGCCGGCTCTAGTCTGTCTGCTTCCCCCGCATGCGCGAGCCCCGAAAACAGGATGGCTGCCGGGATGGCGATGATCGCGATTACCACCAGTTCGATGAACGCAAAGCCTTTCGTTCTCTTACCCATGCTCTCTCTCCTTCTCGATAGTTACTGTTACCTTCGAGTTCACTACAGTCGCATACCACGTCCGGACAACGGTATCACATATTGGGCCCGGGGGGTTAGCGGAAGCGGTTGCCGCCCTCCCATTCCTTGACGATGTAGCCGGATACCCAGTAGCCGAGGGCCATGATGGTCAGGACGGGGTTGAAGGCGCCGACCATCTTCAAATCTCAACAACTCCAGGGACGCTTCCTACCTACACCACCCTACTCAACTCAAACAACCGTTGTTGAAGCGCGCTCCGCTTCTCTTCGACTTGCTTTTAAAATTCCTCCCCCGGTGTCCGCGCCATTTACCCGGCCTACCCGTATAGCGGCCAGCCATCCCGATACTCGTACCCAAGGGCGTCATGGGCGGCGTCGTGGTTGGGGATGCGGCCGGTTGCGGGATCGTATTCGAGCGTTTCGCCGGGAAAGCGCGTGGCGACATCGCCCAGCATGAGAAATTCGTTGAACGGCGCGGCGTAGTCGAAGTTCGCCAATGGCTGAGGGCCGCCTCGGCAGGCGTCGACCCATTCGTGGTAGTGGCCGGGCGATGTGGGCAACTCCGCCGGCTGGTCTTGGGGCGTATCCGCGAATTTGTCGGACGGTAGCAGCGTGAGGCTGGTGTTGTGGCTATTGCTAAGGATGGCGCCTTCCGCCCCGGCGATGAGCACGCCGGCGAAGTCGAGCGCCTCGTCGATTTGTTCGCTGCTGGCTTCGTAAGCGCGCATGAGGCTTTCCAGGCTCTCGCGCGAGCCGGTGGGCAACTCCGGCCCGTGATGCCAGTGGAACTCGACGGGAGGCATATCGCCCCGCGCGGGCACGCGCCAATGGATCTTCTCCCACTCCGGGAAGGAGAGATGGTTTACTTCGGAGCATTCGGCCTCGACTTCAATGCGGTTGCCGGACGCTTCATCCCATAGGTTGCGGATGTTCAGGCCCATGAAGGGGAGGTTCGCCGTGTGGGGGCCAAAATTGCCGAGTTGTCCGGCGGAGGTGTCGCGCCATTCGGTGCGGGCGATCCAGCCGGGGTGATAGTCCCGGTATTCCACAGGACCGAGCCAGAGGTTCCACGCCAGCTCTTCCGGGATTTCGTATCCGTTTTCCGGCGGGTTCTGATGATTGGCGCCCCCGCGCACAAACCAAACATGGACGTCCTCGACGGGGCCGAGGGCTCCCTCCCGAAGCAGCTCCACGCCGCGGCGAAACGCGGGCGTCTGCGTGCCCTGGTTGCCCAGGGAAGTGACCACGCCGTGCTCCCGCGCCAACTCATGCAACGCGCGGGCCTCTTCCACGGTCAGGGTCAACGGCTTCTCGCAGAACACATGCTTGCCCGCGCGGATGGCGGCTGCGGAGATGACGGCGTGGGAATGGTCGGGCGTGGCGATGACGGCGGCGTCGAAGCGATCCGCCGCCGCGTCCAGCATCTCGCGGTAGTCCGCGTACACGGGCGGCTTGTCCCGAAGCAAGCGTTCGTAGCGTTCGGCGTCCGCACCGGCCAACTCTTGAGCGCGCTCTTCCCACGTTTCAAAGCCGGCTTCGAGCCGTCGCTCGTCCACATCGCACAGCGCCGTCACCTTAAGGTTGTCGTAGAGATGGAGCGAGGGCATGAAGTGCGCGGCTACGGCATAGCCCCCCACGCCGATTAGGGCCACCCGCAACGGCTCGGCTTGGTTGGCTTCGCCGGCCGCGGCGATGCGCAAAGCGGACGGGGCCATCAATCCGGCGGCTCCGCCGAGGGCGCCGGCGAGAAAGGTCCGGCGCGTGAATTCGATGCGTTCGTTATTTATGGACATAAGCGGCTCCTTTCGGGGTCAAAGGGACCATCCCTCCCGATACTCGTAGCTCACGTGCTGGTTCGCGTCGTCGTGGTTGATGATCTCTCCCGTTGCGGGGTCGAAGCGCAGCGTCTGTTCCGGGTAGCGGGTGGCGATGTTGCCGAGCATGATGAGCTGGCTCAGGGCGGCGGCATAGCCGAAGTGCGCCCAGGGCCGTTCGCCGCCCCGGCACGCGTGCAGCCAATCGTTGTAATGCCCCTGCGAAGCGGGGAGTTCTTCCGGCGCGTCAAGGGGCGTGTCCGCGAATTCGTCCTTCGGCAACAGGACGCAGTTGACGTTGTGGTCATCGCTCGCCACGGCTCCCTCGCTCCCGATGATAAGCGCACCCGCGTAACCGATCAGCTCCTCGCGCTCGTCCGCGTTGGTTACCCGATGCTCGCGGAACAGCTCATGCAGCGTATCGCGCGACCGCTCGGGGAATCCGGGTCCGTGATGCCACGTCAACTCGACCGGCGGCGCCTCGCCCCGCGAAGGAATGCGCCAACGGATGATCTCCCACTCCGGGAAGGACAAGTCATTGGCGGCCGAACACTCGGCCTCGACCTCAATAGGCTCGTCATACCCGTTTTCCCACAAGGTATGCATGTTCAGCGCCATGAACGCCAAGTTGGCGGCGTGCGGGCCGAAGGTTCCGATGCCCCCATTGGAGAAATCGCGCCATTCGGCGTAGTTCATCCACTCCGGGTGGTAGTCGCGTTCGGCCGCGGGTCCCAGCCAAAGGTCCCA
>PUOI01000261.1 GCA_003552765.1 Candidatus Hydrogenedentota bacterium
TAAGCTCTAGACGGACGCCGTCGGGCCATTGGTAGGCGACGCTGGGATCCACGGGCAACAGTTCCACGTAATCGGCGAGGCGTTTCCCCGCCACGGCGAACAGCTCCTCGAAGACCCACGGATAATTGAGCAGCGTCGGCCCCGTATCAAAGGTGAACCCGTCCTGGACGATGCGGCTGGCCCGTCCGCCGGGCGCGTCCTCCTTCTCGAATACGGTGACCTCGTGACCGCTTACGCGTAGATGAATGGCGGCGCTTAGTCCGCCGAGCCCCGCTCCAATGATGGCGATAGGGGAGGTGGACGTGGTTGGGCTGGGAGGGGTCATTCATGGTCTCAAATAGGCAAGGGGTAGACGCCAGTACTTGCTGCCCGGCAACACCCGGAACTTGGTGCTCGCGGGCACATGCACGCGATGCTTAATGCTATGCTCGGGCCGGTCGGCTATTTGCTGATTCAACTGGCGATACACCTCGATGCAGGCGTGGATGGCCGTGCGGCTATCGGGCGCGAATGCGTCGAGGTCTTGAGAAGCCGCTTCGTAACATTCCTCCGCGAAGTCCGCCACCCGCTTAAGCACACGGCTAATCGGGGCGTGCTGAACGGGGTCCAGCGGATTGATGTGTTCCACGCCTTCCTCGCGCAGCATGTCCACCGGCAGGTATTGGCGGCCAAGCCGATAATCCTCGGTTACGTCGCGAAGGGAGTTGGTGAGTTGAAGGGCGATCCCCAGATTGCGGGCGGCGTTCATGGCGCGGGGAAAGTCGCCCTCGCGGTTTGGTCCGTAGACGTAGGCGAGGAAGTATCCCACCACAATGGCGCTGCCATACACGTATTCGTCGATCAGGTCATCCAGCGTGTCGAACGGCCGCGGCCGCGCATCCCTCGCCATGGAATCGAGAAAGGCCTCGTAGTAGGGAGGCGGAACGCCGTTTTCCCGGACTACCCGGGCAAACAACGCCAAAAACCATGGAGTTCCATTGCGCAAGCTTTCCCTCAGGGAGGAATACTCCAAGGCGCTTTGATAGGACGATCGTATGGCCTCAAGGCGATCAATGGCCTCAGCGGGATTCAGGGCGAAGGTATCCACGACCTCATCGGGATAGCGCACGGCTGCATAGATTGCCTCAACTTCACGGCGTTTAGGCGCTGGCAGGAAACGCGTGACCAAGAAGAAACTCGTGCTGTAATTTCGCAGCACCCTGCGCGCCGAGTCTACCCCGGCCAGCCAGGCCGCTTCCTCGTCTGTTTGGGCCAGCATGGCCGCCCGTGTTCGTTCTTCCAAAGCGGTCCAATCGGTCTCGCGCCCGCTCCATACCGTTGTGCGTCCCATTCAATAGTCTCCGCTGCTCCAAATGATACCGTATTTGTTTGCCATCATACATGCGAAATCCAAATAAACGCAATTAGGGCAAGGAATGGGCCGGCGCGCCATTGTTTTCTGCTACTTGCGTTGGAATCAAGCGCCGCTCATGCTATAGTTTGGTTCTTTCAAAACAACATGGCCGGAGGATTCGGAACGGCCCCCCGGAGACCACGAGCTACGGAGCATTGAGCGAAAACAATGGACGAAACACGGCTACGCGAGCTTTTGAATGGGGTGTCCACGGGAGCCACTCCCGTGGATGAGGCCTTTAACCGTCTGCGCGACTTGCCATTCGAGGACATCGGCTTCGCCAAGGTGGACCACCACCGGGCGTTGCGGCAGGGGTTCCCGGAGGCGGTGTTCGCGGCGGGCAAGACGCCGGAGCAGATTGTGGCCATCGTGTCGCGCCAACGGGAGCGCGGCAGCAACGTGCTGGTGACCCGGTGCGTTCCAGAGGCGGCCGAGGCCGTCCTGGCGGTCCACCCGGACGCGGTCCATCACGCGGCGGCCCGCACGGTGACTATCACGGTGGACCCGCCGCCGAGCCTGCCGGGATTCATCGCCGTGGTTTCCGCGGGTACGTCGGATATTCCTGTCGCCGAGGAGGCCGCGCTGACCTGCGAGACCGGCGGCAGCACCGTCGAACGCATTCATGACGTGGGCGTGGCGGGCCTTCACCGCATTCTGTCGGCCCGCGAACGGTTGGCGGGCGCCACGGCCATCATTGTCTGCGCGGGAATGGAAGGGGCCTTGCCCAGCGTTGTGGGCGGTCTCGTGAGCCAACCCGTCATTGCCGTGCCGACAAGCGTGGGCTATGGCGCGAGCTTCGGCGGCTTGGCGGCCCTTCTGGGCATGCTGAACACCTGCGCGGCCGGGGTGTGCGTGGTGAATATCGACAACGGATTCGGCGCCGGCATCATGGCGGGGATGATTCACCGTCTGGCCGTGAAGGGCGGACCTCAGTAGCGCACTTTCAAGAAACTGATGTCACGAAACGCATGGGGATAGGTTGATGAAGACCTTGCATTTCGATTGTTTTTCCGGAGTGAGCGGGGACATGATGGTGGGCGCGCTGCTGGACGCGGGCGCCAGCTTCGAGCGTCTTGAGACGGGCCTGAACAGCCTCGGCGTGCCGGGGTTTCACATCACGGCGGAGAAAGTGGTCAAGAAGGGCGTCACCGCAACGCAATTCGAGGTCCACGTGGATTCCTCCGAGAAACCGCACCGGCATCTCCGGCACATCCTCGAAATCATTGACGGCGGCGATCTCCCGGCCCAGGTCAAGGAAGCCAGCGCGGCCACCTTTCGCCGGATCGCGGACGCCGAGGCCGCGGTCCACGGAACGACGGTGGAGAAGGTCCACTTCCATGAAGTCGGCGCACTCGATTCCATCGTGGATGTGATTGGCGCGCACCTCGCATTGTATGACCTCGGTGTCCGCAAGGTGACCGCCTCGCCGTTGGCGTTGGGCGGGGGCCAAGTCAAGTGCGACCACGGCCTCATGCCGGTCCCCGCGCCCGCCACGGCCTTGCTGGTCAAGGATATCCCCTCCTATGGCGGCGGAGTGGACGCCGAGTTGACCACGCCCACGGGCGCCGCTCTCATCGCGCAGATGGCATCCGGCTTTGGGCCCATGCCGTCCATGACCCCCGAGACCGTGGGCTATGGCAGCGGCACGCGCGACCTGCCGGATCGGCCCAATGTGTTGCGGGCCATGCAGGGCAAGACCGAGGAGGCGGGCCTGCGCGCGGAGCCCATCGTGGTGATAGAAAGCACACTTGACGACATGAGCCCCGAGCTGTACCCGCCCCTCATCGCCAGCCTCATGGATTGCGGCGCGCGCGACGCGTTTCTCACGCCGGTGCAGGGTAAGAAAGGCCGGCCGGGGCATCTGATCACGGTCTTGTGCGACGAAACGCAAGTGGAGGCCGTCACGCAGGCCTTGTTCGCGAATTCGACCACCCTGGGCTTGCGGATGCGGACGGAATCCCGCTATTGCCTGGAGCGCTCTTGGGAATGGGCGGCCACGCCGTGGGGCGAAGTGCGCGTGAAGATTGGCCATCTCAACGGGCAGCCCCATCTGCGCCAGCCCGAGTACGAGCATTGCCGCCAACGGGCCGAGGAAGCGGGCGTGCCCGTGCGGACCGTATATGCAGCGGCCCTTGCG
>PUOI01000008.1 GCA_003552765.1 Candidatus Hydrogenedentota bacterium
GATGATTTCGTCAAGGTCTTCGGTATACTGGCCCAGGATGTTGGTCTGAAGGCTCATCTCGAAGCCGCCGTATTCTTCCCTGGAGGCCTCTTTGCCCGCAAACGCGAGTTGGGGCCGGGCGAGCCACGCCGTTCCCGCCGCCGCTGCTCCCGTTACGATGAAGTTTCGCCGTGATACCTTCGTCATTCTATCGTCCTCCCGTGGGTTGGAATGCCGCAACCTTTTGCGGCATCGCTCTGGAGTACTCCGGCGCAATAGACATGCATCCCGCCATGCGCCAGGAAGGGGTATGGTAACGCGTTTAGATACGCTCGGGGAAATCGTACTCCTTGCGCCGGGGCCGGTCAAGGAAATGATTGCCCCACTGGCTGTTGGTGAACTCTTCCTTCTCGGGATCCCACTTCAGCACCTCGCCGGTTTCTCCCGTGACCTCGCTTACCCAGCGCGCTATGTTGCCGAGATGGGACACGATGCCGGTGCGATGGCCAACCTCAACAGGGGAGATGGGATCCTCTCGTGTCCTAATGCTGTCGAACCAATTCCGGTGATGGTGTTCGCTGTGTTCCACTTCGATCTCGGGATCCTCCAGCGGTTCCTCAAGAAGCTCGGGCGGGTCGGAGCGAACGTTGTAACGCTCGATGATCACCTCTCCTTCCTCGCCAATGATGCGCCCGCCCCACTGCGGCGCTCCGTCCAGCTCCATGATGATGTCACCGGGATAGCGCATGAAAACCTTGGGCTGAACGCCCCCGGTCCAGCCTCCCGCCTCTCCCCGATCGATGGCGGGGACAAACGGTTCGCCTTCGGTCCATACCTCGATGGGACCGCCATCATCCATTCCCAGCACCCACTGAATCTGGTCAAAACCATGGCCGCCAGACTCCGTCATGGCAGCGCCGTTGAACTCGCGATACCCGGACCACCCCCACTGTTCCTTGAATTTGGGGTTGTAGGGAGGCGGATGGACGGGGCCGCAAAAGAGGTCCCAGTCAAACGTATCGGGAACCTCGCCGTGTCCTGGCAGCCCATTCAAGTAAGGCGAGCCGTAAGCGTCGGCTATGACGCGTTTTATCTTGCCGATGCCGCCGTTGCGTATCAACACGCACGCCTTGTGATTGTCCGGCCTGGAGCGATCCTGCGCGCCATATTGAAAAACGCGGCCATGCTTCCGTACAGCCTCCACCATGCGCTGGCCTTCGCCGATGGTGAGCGCGAACGGCTTCTCCCCGTAGATGTCTTTCCCCGCTTGGGCCGCTTGGACGGTTATCACGGCGCGCCAATGCTCTGGCGTGGCGACGACCACGGCGTCGATGTCATCCCGATCCAGAATCCGCCGGTAATCTTGGTAGACATCGACCTCATGTTCCTCGGCGATGGGTTCGGCCTTTTCAAGATTGACATCCGCCAAGGCTCCAAGCGTCACCCCTTCGTGATCGCGCATGCGCCCGGCAATACTGCCGCCGAGGAAGCCCGTACCTATGACCGCAATCACGATGCGATCGTTCGCGCCCGGTTTTCCGTTCGCCGCCAGCACGCCCGAGCGCAGCACCATGGGCGCCGCGGCGGCAGTCAACGCCGCCCAGCCGCATCTCCCTAAGAAGGCCCGCCGCGTTGTTGTGCTTTTCACCTCTGGTTTCTGGCCCCTCACATTGGTCATGACTGACTCCTCCATCGTTGTGACGCAGGGTTCTTACGAGAACCTGCTCAGATGGTCTCCGGGAAATCGTATTCCTTGCGCCGGGCCCGGTCAAGGAAATGATTTCCCCACTGACTATTGGTGAACTCCTCCTTCTCGGGATCCCATTTGAGCACCTCGCCGGTCTCTCCCGTGACCTCGCTGACCCAGCGCGCAATGTTGGCGAGATGGCACACCGTGGCCGAGCGATGGCCCACTTCCACATGGGCGATGGGATCGTCCCGCGTCTTGATGCAATCCAGCCAATTGCGGTAATGGTCTTCGCTGTGTTCGACCTCGATTTCCGGATCTTCCAGCGGTTCTTCAGCCAATTCGGGGGGATCCGAGCTGATTTCGCCCCGCGCGATAGTGAGTTCGCCGTCTTCGCCGATGAAGCGGCCGCCCCACGTGGGCGCGTCGCCCAACTCCATGACGATGCCGCCGGGGTAGCGCATGAAGACCGTGGGCCGCCGCTGAACGGGTACGTCACGTCCGGGCTCGCGGCGTGTGGGCGGATCATACGGTTCGCCTTCCGTCCACACTTCGATGGGACCGCCCTCGTCCATGCCCAATGCCCATTGGATTTGATCCATGCCATGCGTTCCGTTGGAGGTCATGCTGTGACCGCCGAAGTCGCGGAATGTGACCCAGCCGCGCACGTCCCGGAATTGGGGATGGAAAGGGTGGGGCTGGACAGGCCCGCACCACATGTCCCAGTCCAGGGCCTCGGGAACCGCTTCGCCTGGCAAACCGTTATATTCGGGCGAGGCGTGATTGTGCGCGATGACGCGCTTGATCTCGCCAATGCGTCCGTTGCGGATGAGCATGCACCCCCTGCGATTCGCATCCCGTGAACGGTCCTGGCTTCCCGTCTGAAAGACGCGTTCGTATTCGCGCACGGCGTCCGCCATGAGCCGGCCTTCGCGCACGGTGAGCGAGATCGGCTTTTCGCAGTAAATGTCCTTACCGGCTTGCGCGGCGTGGACGGTAGGCAGCCCGTGCCAATGCTCCGGGGTGGCGATGATGACGGCGTCGATGTCGCCGCGGTCTAGGATCTCCCGGTAGTCTTGGTACGCATCGGCCCCGTGATCATCGGCCACAGGCCCGGCTTTATCGAGATCCACATCGGCCACGGCGGTGATCGTCACATCGTCTTGGAGCGACATATTCCCCGCCAAGCCGGGACCCATCGCGCCAGCGCCTATCAAGCCGATGGCGAGGCGATCGTTCGCCCCGGGATTCCCGTTGGCGGCCAACACGCCCGAGCGCAACACCATTGGAGCGGCGGGCACGGTTAAACCGGCCATGGCCCCCCTCCGCAGGAAACCTCGCCTTGTCATTGCGTGGGCCGTCTTCTCTTGGGTATGTCTTGTGGCGGTCATCCCAAACTACTCCTTTGTTAATGGCTTTCTGGTGGATGCATGGCCTTGTTTACAACCGCATAGTCATGGCCCTATCATAATGGAAAAGGCCTAACGGGGGCCAACAAATCGACGCCATCTACAACATGGAGGAGTAGAAGCAGCCATGACAAACGAAAGAAAAATCGGCCGGCGGGGATTCTTGAAAACAACAGCCGCCGCATCAGCGGCAGCGGGTCTGGCCAAGAGCTTCGAGGAGAGGAACTTGCTCGCCCACGCGGAGGAGAACGCCGGTGGGAATGCAAACGAAGCCAAGGAGTTGCCCAAAGGCAAGTTGGGCGATCTCGAGATCAGCCGTCTCATCGTGGGCGGAAACCTGCTCAGCGGATTCGCCCACAGCCGCGACCTCACCTACGTGTCTCCCTTGGTGAGCAATTACCACACGGACGAGAAGGTGTGCGAGACCTTCCAGATTTGCGAGCAGAACGGGGTCAACACCGCCCAGATCCGCGTGGACGAACACACCATGCGGGTGATCAGTA